>JANONY010000147.1:0-4570 GCA_031421055.1 Actinomycetes bacterium
GGTCACCGGCGACCCGACTCAGTTGTTCAACCGAGCGATTTTTTTGCGCGCCGTGAACCGAAACCTGCGCCCACTGGCGTGGACTTATTTCGCAGCTCTGGTAGTTCTCGGCTTCGCCACGGCGCCAGGTAGCCAAAACGCATACGTGCCAGTCGCGATTGCGATTGCCGTCTTCGCGGTGCTGCTCACCTCCGCTTTTCTCGTCGAGCTGCGGGTCAACCTTGGGCAACGAGCGCGGCCGTTCCTGCGCTCGCTGCCGCGTGTGAGCAAGGTCATCCTCGCTCGATTGATCTTTGTCGCCTGCTGATTGGTCTTTCTCGTCTGGTCGCCATGGCTCGCATTCGGGTTTGCCGGCGACGCGGCGCTCGGCCTGCTCGCCGGGCTGCTCGTGACGGGAGCCGCAGCGTGGATCGACCAGATCTTCGGACGCTAGCCTGAGGCGCGCGCAGCCCAAGTTCGCGTGGGACCTCGCTGGCGAGTTGCTGCGCCTTCGCGGCGCTGACGGTTTGGGTTCCGCCGAGAAGCGGGGGGAGGGCGAGGACAATCTCGCTTCCTGAATGGCGAATTGTGACAAGCACCGACGGATACTTGGGCGCCGCAAACGTGACCTTCGACGTTCCTGGCGTCACCGCCATGATGTCAGCCGCCGGAACAGTGACGAGGATTCCCGCTCGTCGTTCACTGATGGTCAGGCCGCTGGTGGAGACCGTGACGGCCGGCCGCCGATCTCCCGTCACCCTCGGCGCCGGCGTCTGCTCGCCGTACAGCGCGCGGATGGAGGCGATCGTCTCGAGCAGGACCGGGGCGGGCGAGAGGATGAAGCCGTAGGCATCGTCAACCCCACCGGTCGCAGCATCCAAGCTTCTGCGCCCGCGACGAGCAAAGAACTGCGACATCCCCATGGCGCCTATGGTAATTGCGATGCCGGTTGCGATCGGCCCGGCCAGACCGTCGTCTGACGAGCTTGCCGCGGCAATCAGAGCGAAAACGGGCAGCGGAGGCACAGCCGGTTACGCCGCGACCCCGTACTTCTGCATCGCTGTCTCGACGATCGTCAGGCCGTCTAGGCCAGGCATACGGGAGATGTGTTCGTCGAGCTTGCGGATTTCGCGCATGCCCTCCTCGCCAGAGAAGAGATGCCCCATGACGTGTCGCACCTCGTCGGGCTCCATGATGGTGGAACCGACAGGCCCCCAAGCTTTGCGCAGGGCGAAGCGCGCGAGCACCTGGGCCTTCTTCGACTTAGCGAGGCGGTCGCGGGCCTGGGTGGCATAGAAGGCGACGTGGCGGGCTTCTTGTGCGGCGATCCGCTTGAGAAGCACTGCCAACACTGGGTGCTGCTCGAGCTCGGCGAGGCGGTTGTACGCTGCCACGGCCGACCACTCGTTGGCCGCGCCCCAGATCATGTGCACGGCGATGAAGTCTTTGCCGATGATGTTGCCCATGAGCGACTGCTTCACCGGGTCGAGACGGTCCCTCCAGCCGAGCTTGAGGCGAGTGGCCTTGAGCTCGTCGAAGTCGACAGTGATGCCGTGCGCACCGAGCACCGAGGCGAGAGCCTCGCCATGCCAGAACTCTTCGCGGTTCCACATCGTCATAAACGCACTGACTTCTTCGTCTTTGTGCGACGGGGTGACGAGCATGTCGCGCAGGTAACACACGGTGTGGTATTCGACGTCGCACATATACCGCAGCGCCCGCAGCGTGGCATCGGGCAGTGGGTGCGTCTTGAACTCATCGAAGTCGAGGTCGTTCCAGTTCACGTTGACAGAGGTGCTCGTGAATCTGTCGATATCAAATGCCATTAGCCTGCTGTGCCTTCCGCTGCGGGTAATAGTGAGTCGATGCCGTGCTCAGTCTTGGGTGGTGTCGTCTCGACACGCGCGTGCCGCTTCCAGTCGAGAATGTTCCAGCGTTTCTCTTGCGCATAACGGTACAACTGTAGGTCGGGATTTACCGCGTTTGCGTTGCCGAGAAGTTGCAGCCAGGCCAAATCTGCATGGCTGTCGCCGTAACCGTACGATTGGGTGAGGTTGATGTTATTGAGCTTCGCGTAGTGGCGAAGCCACGCGGCGCGCGCCTCGTCGACCAGCGGGGGATCCGCAAGAAAGCCCGTGAGCTTGCCGTCACGCTCGTGCATGCTGCCAGCGACAACCTCGTCGAAGTACGGCAGAAACGGCTGAACCATGAGGTCGATGGTGCCGGTCACGAGGATAGTGCGGTGCCCGGCAGCGCGGTGTGCCGCCACCTGCGCAAGTGCCTCTGGAAGCGCCTTGCGCATGAGCATCTTGCCGACCGGCCCGCGCACCAGTCGCTGAATGTCAGCGACCTTGAAGCCCTTGTAGCGGCGCATGAAGGTGCGGATAAATTCGCCGCGGTCGCGCCGTTCTGCTCGAATGTATTTCGGAATTGAGAATCCGAAGTTGAGTGCGTCGTGCGCCCAGCGCTGCGGCGGGAGGCTCGAGGCCAGCCACCAATACTGCTGCACCAGGTTGGACTTGATGACGGTGCCTTCTAGGTCGAAGATCGCAACCACATCCGATCGCTTGGGAAGCGCGCGGGCGGTTTTTGCCTTCTCTTTCGGACGGCTCGCAAAGGCCTTTGTCATTGTGGTGATTGACGGGAAGTGCACGTTCTGCAGGTAGTCGTGCCAGCTGATCTGCATGACGTCGAAGCCCTGTTTCGCCTGCAGCAGAGGGGGCAGCGACTCGTGCAGCGCGCGGGTGTTGCGGTCGTCGAAGATAACCTCGGTCTGCACGTAGGCGCGGTACAGGTCGGTGTAGCCACGCAGCACCTCAAGGCCGTGCTGCAGCCGCTTAATCTTGTCGAAGCGGGTGCGGCGGCGAGCCGTCATGGTGCGCTTGCGTGTGATGCGCTGTTCTGCGCGGCTCGCCATGTTCTCGCGAAGCGTCAGTGCCTGCTCGACGCGGGCCTCACCGGGGAACCCCCACTTCGGAACCTTGACCGCCCCGCCCTCTTTAGGCACGGGGTTGTTGGTAAAGAATTCGTGCACGTTCTCGTACATCTCGTGAAACGGCAGCGGGTTGGAGCGACCGGATGCCACCTGGTAATAGGTGACCTTTTCTGGCTCAGGCTTGGTGCCCGCGACCGCGATGATGGCGTTGACCACGTGGTCGACCGGGATGATGTCGAGCACGCTGTCGGGAAGTCCGGGAAAGTCGGGCAGCAGCCCACGCCCGTAGGCGAGGATGAGCGGGTCGGCAACCTTGAATCCGTCGATCCAGCCCGGGAACGGGTGCACAAGCGCGCTCTCGATGATCGAGGGGCGGAGCACGCTGAGCCGGTGGCCGGTCTGCGCCCACAGTTCTTCGGCCGCGCGCTCGGCAAACGCCTTGGTCAGTGTGTAGACGTCGGTCCAGCCGAGGCTCTCTGCGCGCATGCGACCGTGGTCGATAAGGGTCTTCATGACCCACGCGGTGCGCGCGGCCTCTGCCTCTGCGGCGACCGCTTGGGGGCCGGCCTTGCTGTTATTGGCCTTGGCAGCGTTGAGAAAACCGCGGAGCGCCTCTGGTGAGCGCGAGTCGTTCTCGACGCGCACTCTCGCTGACTTAGCCGCCTCATACTCTGCGCGCCAGTCGACGTTGTGCGTGAGGCTCACTTCGGGCGAAACGCCCTTGCGAATGCCGGCGACGTATGCCGTCGAGACGTGCACGACGTGCGGGTTGCTCCCGCTGTCGAGCAGGGCGCCATAAACACTGAACGCGCCACCGACGTTGGTGTCAAACGCCTCGTCGATGGGCGGGTCAAAGCTGACCGTCGATGCGCCATGGATGACCACGTCGATGTCGCCGGGAAGAGTGCCGACGTTTGCGAGGCTGCCGTTGATAACCTTCACCCGCTTGGCGACCTGCTTCATCGCCTCCTCTTCGCCGACGCGGTCGATCCAATTTTTGAATACCGGCTTGCGCATCAGCTGCGTCAGTCGCTGCTCGACGGGGGCGCTGCCCTTCGCGCGAATCAAGACGGAGATGCGGGTCTTCGGATAGTCGGCGAGCAGTCGCTCGAGCACCGCCTGGCCGACGAAGCCGGTAGCGCCGGTAAGAAAAACGTGCTCGTTGGTCAGGGTGTTGCCGGAAGGCTTGCTGACGGCGGCCTTTTTTGCCGCCGGCGTGCGCGGGGCGGCCCGAGGTGCAGTGGGGCTCACGCGACGACTCCCGTTCCTTGAGCGCGCGAGATGAGCGCGAGGCCACCCAGGCCAGGAAGGCCGTCGATCGCCTCGTCAATGCTCTTCGCCAATCCAGGCGCACCGCGGAAGATACGGTCGAAGAAGTACCGAGAATCGGCGCTCGGCAGATCGTCAGCACCGATCGGCCACGCCGATCTGCGCAGTCGTGAGCGAGTGAGGCGTTGGGCGCGGGGTGACGCAGCGAGACGGTACTCGGCCTGCGGTTCGAAGAAGGTCAGGTGTCTTGCCTTAATGCTCAGGATCAGTTCGATCGTTGCGGAAAGTTCTTCGTGGGGTTCCAGCTCTTCGATGCGGCGGTACGCGGCCTGGGTGAGCCATCCGTCGATGGCGCCCATCGACATGTGCACGGCGAGCATGTCGACG
>JANONY010000148.1:0-3447 GCA_031421055.1 Actinomycetes bacterium
CGACCAGCGACAGCACCGCGGCACGCGGAAGTGTGACTCTTCGCGACATCGCCAAGAAAACGGACTTGTCTGTCAGCGCCGTCTCCATGGCCCTCCTCGACCACCCACGCATCGGCGCGGAAACTAAGGCGCGCGTCCGAGAGATCGCCAAAGAACTGGGCTACGTTCCCAATTCGGCCGGCCGCGCACTTCGGGCAAAGAAGGCTGACGCAATCGCACTGATCGTGCCGAACACCAGCCAGCACGTGTTTGGCCACGCGTACTTCATGCATGTGCTTACCGGTGTGACCGAAGCGGCGAACGACTTTGACGCGCAGGTGAGCATCTCAACCAACCCCGACGAATCGCACGGCATGGTTGCCTACGAGCGTGTCATGCGCTCCGGTTTCGCCGACGGTGCAATTGTCACGAGCGCGTCGATCTTTGACGACAACATTGCTCGCCTCGTTGCCGGGGGTATTCCGGCGGTGTTGCTGGGCCGCTATCCGCACATCCCCGATGCCGTCTCGGTTGGAGTGGACGACGCGGCTGCCGCGCGCGAAGCGACCGAGCACCTCGTTCTTATCCACGGACGGCGGTCCTTGGTGCACATCAGCGGCCCGCTCGACCACCAGAGCGCGATCGATCGACGCGATGGTTTCGTTGCTGCAGCAGAGTCACACAATGTCGCTTACCGGGTGATCGAGGGCGACTTCAGCGAGGCCTCAGGCCGCGCCGCCGTGCACAGCCTGCGTGACTCAGGCGTCGAGTACGACGCGATCTTCGCAGCAAACGACGAGATGGCCTTTGGTGCCATGGCGACGCTGCTGGCAGACGACCAGCTGGTTCCCTCACAAGTTTCGATCGTTGGCTTTGACGACTTCGGCTTGAGCCGTGTGACGTCGCCATCGATCACCACGATGCACGTGCCTGCTGAGCGCATGGCACGGCTAGCGGCCGAGCGGCTGTTCGACCTGATCGCCGGCGAACGGTTCGCTGCGCAGGACGCCCACAGCGTTCTGCCAGTTGACCTCGTCGCGCGTCAGTCGTGCGGCTGTCAGCCGATGTAACACGAGAGGGCCGTCTCTCATGCACCAACACAACCAAAAATCTCATAACGCCCAAAGGAGAGCACTCACATGAGAAAAATCACACCAGCGATCGCAGCGGCAGTTGTCGCCGTGGTCGCACTGAGCGGATGCACCCAGTCCGCGACAACTAGCGACGGCCCTGTTGAACTGACAATGTGGACCGGCTTCACCGGTGGGGACCGTGGAGCGTATGAAGGCCTCATCGAGGAGTTCAACGCCACCCACGAGAACATCCAGGTCACGATGGAGGTGCAGCCGTGGGACACCATCTCCCAGAAACTGCCGTCCGCGTGGGCAACGGGTCAGGGCCCGGACATCGCTACGCCGAACTTCGACTCGAACATTGTGGCGAAGTACATCGAGACCGATTCGCTGCTTGCGCTCGACTCAATCGGCGACGGCGAGACACAGATCAACGCAGACAAGCTCGCTCCTGCAGCGATCGATGCCTTCACCTCCGACGGCACGCTCTACGCGGTTCCCGCGAACATCGCGACGCTGCAGCTGTACTACAACAAGACGTTGTTCGAGGCGGCGGGCATTGACGGCCCTCCCACGACGGTTGAGCAGATGCGTGAATACGCAATCAAACTCACCGGCAATGGTGTCTATGGGCTCTCGCTGGCCGACCACGAGACCATCCAGATGTGGCCGATTCTGCAGTGGCTCGACGGCGGCGACGTTGTCGACGCTGATGGCTGTTCGGTCCTCGGCTCCGCGGCGAACATCGAGAGCCTCACCACATGGGCTGGGCTTGTTCAGGACGGCGTGGCTCCGGTTGGTCTGACGGGCGCGGAGTCCGACGCTCTGTTCAGCGCTGGCCAAGCTGCCATGCAGCTCAATGGCCCGTGGGCTGCTCCCGGCTACACGAGCGCCGGCATCGACCTTGGCGTAGCCGCTGTCCCGGTCGGCGTAGACGGACCAGTGACCCTCGGGTCGACTGTGCCGCTCGCAGTTTCGGCAAGCACCGAGCACCCTGCAGAGGCGCAAGAGTTCCTCGCATGGTGGACTGGCAAAGACGCGCAGCGTCAGTTCGCGTTGGCAAGCGGGTTCCCGCCAGTGCGCACCGACCTCGGCGACGATGCTGAGCTGGCTGCGAACGACGTAGTTGCGGCATTCGCCGCGGCTCTGCCGAGCGCACGTCTCTGGCTGCCAGGAGTCACCGGTGCGACTCAGGTCGATGCCGAGGTCTACGTCCCGCTCATTGGCGAGATCACGCGTGGCAACGACGTGGCCGCTGCAGTCGCCACGGCTACGGACAAGATCAACGCCATCACCGGTTGCAATAGCTAGTGACCAGTTCCATCGCCACCCCGGTCACCGAGGGCGCTAGCCCCGGTGGCCGGGGTGGCACCCGCCGCCGCTTCCGATTTCAGCCAGCATGGTTGTTCGTCGCACCCAGTCTTGCGATCATCCTGGTCTTCATCGTCTTCCCCATTTTTCAATCGTTCTGGTACAGCCTCCACCACTGGAAAATCGGTGCCGACGTTCAAGAGTGGCTAGGCTTCGGCAACTACGAGCAGTTGTTTGCCGACGAATTCTTCTGGAACGCACTGCGCGTCACCGTGGTCTTTTCGGTCGCTAGCGTCGTCCTTCAGATCGTGTTCGGCTTTTGGATCGCATCCGCCTTGCTCCGTGACACCTGGTTTAACAAGGTCGCGCGGTCGGTCTTCTTCTTTCCGACGATTGTTGCCCTTTCGACGATTGGCTTGGTTTGGCGTTTCTTGCTCGATCCGAGCATCGGTTTCGTTGGCGGCCTGACGGCAACCTTCGGGGCGGAACCCATCGCATGGCTTCAGTCGCCCGAGTTGGCGCTTCCTACGGTGATCTTTGTGAGCGTCTGGAAGAATCTTGGCTTCACGATGGTGATCCTGCTAGCGGGCCTCACGGGTGTGCCAGCGCACCTGTACGAGGCGGCACGAATCGATGGTGCCAACTCACGACAGCTCACGTGGCATGTGACGCTCCCCAGCATTCGGCCAACGTTGCTGTTCACGACGATGATCCTCACGATCAACTCGCTCCAGGTCTTCGACCTCGTGTACGTCATGACCAATGGCGGCCCGCTGTTTTCAACCGACACCCTCGTCACCATGATGTTCCGCGAGGGCTTTACGAACTTTGACATTGGCTACGCATCCGCGATCGCGTGGGTGTTGTTTGCCCTGATCTTGATCTTGTCCGCACTTCAGCTCAGATTGTTCCGGTACCGCGATGTTGACTAGCCTTCGACTCTCACTCAAGTGGGTGCTCCTCGGGGCGGGGATGCTCGTCATCCTCGTGCCATTCATCTGGATGATCTCCGGTTCGTTTCGGAGCGAGGCAGATCTCTTCTCGGCGCCCGAGAGCCTATTCCCGACCGAGTGGACCCTCCACG
>JANONY010000149.1:0-3957 GCA_031421055.1 Actinomycetes bacterium
CAAGATCAGGGCGCAGCACTCGCCAAGGCGATCGCAGCGGCCGACCTGAAATCGGTTGCGTACGTATACGTCGACGGCGCAGAGGGCGAGGCGCTTCTCGCCCGCCTCACGACAGCGGCAGAGCTGGAGGGGCTCACGCTCGACTACGAGAAGTCTTTTTCCGCCAAAACCACGAACTTCGCGAGAATCGTGACCCAGATCACCAAGGCCGAGCCAGATGCCATTGTCATCTCTTCGCCCGCCGACGCTTCTTCCGCCACTAAGGCCCTCATCACGGCACTCAGCGCCGCCAAGCTCGGCGGCGCGAAGCTGTGGCTGACGAGTCAGAATCTCGCCGACTACTCCCAGGCGTTGCCGGCCGGCATGCTCGACAAGGCCAACGGGGTGCTTGAAGGGGCTACCCCTGATGCGGCTTTTATCGCGAAGCTCAAGCAGGCTGATCCCTCGCTCAGCAGCTACCGATACGCCGAAGAGGCGTACGACGCGACAATCATGGCCGCACTCGCGGCAACAATTGCGGGTGACGACGGAGGCCCAGCCGTGGCCCGGCTTTTGCCTTCCGTCTCGACCGGTGGAATCAAGTGCACCAGCTACGGCGAGTGTCTGGATGTGCTCACCACCGAATCCGACATCGACTATGACGGCATTTCGGGGCCTCTCAATTTCACCAGCGACGGCGACGTGACCTCGGCGTCGTGGGGCGTCTATGTCTACGGCGCAGGCAATACCTACAGTTTTGTGAGAACAATCGTTTACTGAGCAAATTTGTCCTGCCGCAGCCGAGAAGGTTTGTGTTTTCGCACTTGAGGTAGCGATGTGCGCGTTACAGGGCTGTAACCCGCACGTATTGTGTGGCGACCCATTCGCGCATACCGTTGAGGAACAGTTGTGCACTCAGCACGACTGTGTCTCAAACACATTCATCAAGCAAGGAGCAACATGAGCGTATTCGCGAAGGCCTCGGCCTCCCGCTCGAGGTCTCTCAAGGCAGTTCTCAGTGGCGTAGCCATTCTCGGTGTCAGCGCCGTGGTTCTCTCGGGCTGTGCCCCGACGGACGCGCCGGGCGGAGACGTCAAGCCAGGCGAGACCCTGGAGCTGAAGATCGGTACGGCGCTGCCGGTAACTGGTTCTCTCGCATTCCTCGGCCCGCCCGAGATCGCTGGTGTCGGTCTGGGTGTCCAGGCGGTCAACGACGCTGACCTTGGTGTTACCATCGAGGTCGTCTATGGCGACTCCGGCGACACCGACAACAAGGCATACGAGACCGAGGTTCCGCGTCTGCTCAGTGAGGGCGTTTCCGCCATCATCGGTGCGGCGTCGTCGGGCACCTCCAAGCAGTTCATCGACTCCGTTGTCGGCGCTGGTGTCATCCAGTTCTCGCCAGCCAATACGTCGGTTGACTTCACCACGTGGGACGACAACGGCCTCTACTGGCGCACCGCCCCGTCTGACCTCCTCCAGGGTGAGGTACTCGGTACGACGATCGCCGCCGACGGCATCAGCGATCTCGCCATCATTAACCGCGAAGACTCCTACGGTACCGGCCTCTCGGCCAAGGCCGCTGAGGTCTTTGAGGGCACCGGTGGAACCGTAGTCTCGACCCAGACGTACAAAGAAGAGGACACGATCTACACCAGCCAGGTGAGCGCGACTCTCGCAGCTAACCCGGAGGCGATCCTCCTCGTTGCATTCGAAGAGTCCAAGCAGATCATCCCGCTGCTCGCTCAGGGCGGTTTCGACCTGAGCAAGTTGTACCTGGTCGACGGTAACCTTGCCGACTTCTCAGCCGACTTCGACCCGCTGGGCATCAGCCTCGAGGGCGCAAAGGGAACTCTGCCGGGTCTCGACCTCGATACGCTTGGCAGCTTCAAGACCGACCTCAACGACTTCTGGCTCACCAGTGACCAGAACTCCGACGGCTCGGACCTGAAGGACTACTCCTACGCTCCTGAGTCGTACGACGCGGTCGTGCTCATCGCCCTTGCAACACTCGCTGCAGGTTCGACGGATGGCGTTGACATCGCTGCCAAGCTGCAGGAAGTTTCTGGCGGTTCGGGTGATGGCACCAAGTGCACCAGCTTCGCTGAGTGCGCGCAGCTCATCCTGAACGGTGAGACCGTCGACTACGACGGCGTCTCCGGCCCGGTCACGTTCGACGATGTCGGCGACCCGACTGAGGCAACGATGGGCATCTACCAGTACGGTGCAGACAACAAGTACACCCGCATCAACTAGTAAGCGATGGCAAAGGGCCCCGGGCTTCGGCTCGGGGCTCTTTGTCGTTCAGCGCCTGTCGTGCCTGTCGCATTCCTGTCGCATTCTCGTCGAGTTGCCCACTTTTGTCGTGGTTTCGTGGTCAACAGCGACAAAAGTGGGCATTTCGACGGAGAGCCGGGCGGCACTCCACCCAAAAGCCCCCCAGCGGATGCTGAGGGGCTTTCTAAGCGCGTATCTACTCCCCGAGGGTGCCGAGGTACAGACCGATGACCTTTGGGTCGGTGAGTAGTTCGCGGCCCGTTCCCGTGTACGCGTCGCGCCCTTGGTCGAGAACATAGCCGCGGTCGCAGATCTGAAGGCAACGGCGGGCATTCTGCTCGACCATGATCGTCGTCACGCCAGCCTTGTTGATCTCTGACACCCGAAGGAACGCTTCATCCTGACGCACGGGCGAGAGGCCGGCCGAAGGCTCGTCGAGCAGCAACACGTGCGGCTCCATCATCAGCGCGCGAGCCATGGCCACCATCTGGCGTTCACCGCCCGAGAGCGAGCCAGCACGCTGTTTGAGGCGCCCACCTAACTCGGCGAAGATGCTGGTCACGAACTCGAGGCGCTGCTTGTAGGCCCGTGGATTCTGGTACAGCCCCATCTGGAGGTTTTCTTCAATGGTGAGGCTGGGAAAGACATTGTTGTTCTGGGGCACCATGCCAACTCCGCGTCCAACGAGTTTGTCGGCTTTGAGGCCGGTGATGTCTTCACCGTAGAGCCTGATGGAGCCGGAGCGAACGCTGACCTGCCCAAACATCGCCTTGAGTAGGGTCGACTTGCCGGCGCCGTTCGGGCCGATGATGCCGATGAGCTCTCCCGCGCGAGCGGTGAGATTGGTGCCATTGAGGATGTTCACGCCAGGCAGGTAGCCCGCCACGAGATCCGTGATCTCGACGACGATCTCGCCCGAACCGTCATTGCCGCCGCTGGCTTGCTTGGTGCTGGCTGTCGCCTTCTCGGGGGTCATGATCCGACCTTCTTCATCTTCTTGGCTGCGCTGATCCTATTGTCGGGCTTGCCATCACCGTCAAGATCAATCTCATCGACCGCAACATCAAGCTTTTCAACGAACGATGCAAGCTCGATCCCGGCGCCGGTGATCTCACCCGCGACACGACCGGTAACGACGCCAAGGTCGACGTCTTGGTGGCTGCCGAGGTACGCATCGATTACGGCAGGATTCTCCATGACTTCATCAGGTGCGCCCTCGGCGACGATGCGCCCCTCTGCCATGACAACTACCCAGTCGGCAATGTGGCGAACCATCTGCATGTCGTGTTCGACGAAGAGCACCGTCATGCCTTGCGTTTTGAGATCGAGGATGTGATCGAGCAGCGACTGCGTGAGCGCCGGGTTGACGCCAGCCATTGGCTCATCGAGCATGACGAGGGTCGGTTCGCTCATCAGCGCCCGCGCCATCTCGAGAAGCTTGCGTTGGCCGCCGGAGAGGCTAGCGGCGAAGTCGTCACGTTTGGTGTCTAGCTGGAAGCGGGAGAGAAGTTCTAGCGCCCTCTCTTCGTTCGCGAGCTCTTGCGCTCGCCAGGTCCACGGCAGGATGCTTGCCCAAATCTTCTCACCGCGTTGTCCTTGGGCGCCGAGCTTCATATTCTCGAGGACGGTGAGCAGACTCAACGCTTTGGTGAGTTGGAAAGTACGCACTTGTCCCTGCCGCGCCGCCTTGTACGCCGGAAC
>JANONY010000150.1:0-6633 GCA_031421055.1 Actinomycetes bacterium
GCAAATTCGACCAGGCTCGCACCGGCGAGTGCGAAGCGTGCCTTGACGGCGCGAATGAGTTCGGTCAGTTCCGACCCAGACACCCCGAACGGCACCGGGTCGCCCACGCCGTCAATTTCACCCGGATCGAGTACGTCTACGTCGATGTGCAGGTAGACCGAGTTTGCGCCCGTCGCCTCGAGTGCGGTGATGAGCGCCTCGGGCGAGGTGAGTTCGCTTGCAGGCACGAGGCTCACGCCGTGCTTGGCGATGAAGGCGGTTTCGCCTTCGTCGAACGCGCGCGCGCCAGCGAGCACAAGCTTCGAGGGGTCGACCGGGCGCTGTGGAACGAGGCCATCGGCGCCCTCACCGGTGAGCGCGCGAAGCACCATGCCGTTGAAAATTCCCGATGGCGAGGTCGCTGGCGTATTGAGGTCGGGATGAGCGTCGAGCCAGACCACGGCCATATCGCCCTTGGCGAGTTCGTTCGCGTGACCGACGGCGGCGAGCGAAACGCCACAGTCTCCACCAATGGTGATCGCCCATCCGTCGATCTCGGCGAGCACAGCCAAGGTGCGCTCGTGCACGAGCCGCAGCGATCCGGCGCGGTGAACACCGGTACCAAGCTCGTCTCCGGCCTCGAGGGGCACGTTGACCGAGAAGGTGGATGCCGCGGGCAGGTCACCACGAATCGCCTCGGCGCCGTCCACCAGCCGCATGGCGCGGGTGGACCCTGAGCCCTGCCACTGGGGAACGACGACGAAGCTAGCTGGCATTGTGCGCGCGGACTCTGTTAGTCGCCGGTTGTCACGGCCTTGGCACCGCCGCCAGCGCCGAGCTTGAGCGCGGCGAGGCGCGCGTCGATCTCTGCGACTTTGTCGAGCTCTTCCAGACTCTCGAACTGGGCGTCGAGGCTCGATGATGCGAGCTCTTGAGCGCCGAGCACCTTGGCCTCTTCCCGGCGGATCTTCTCTTCGAAGCGGCTGATCTCGCTGGTCGGATCGAGCAAGTCGATGCTCTTGAGCGACTCCTGCACCTGCGCTTGCGCCTGAGCGGTCTTGGCCCGCGCTATGAGCTCGTCGCGCTTCGAGGTGAGCTCGCTGAGCTTGCCGCGCATCGCGTCTAGCCCATTCTTGAGCTTCTCAACTACATCGGTTTGCGAGGCGATGGTCGGCTCGGCGTCCTTTGCCTCTTTCTCGGCAGACATCTGCTTGCCGAGGGCGATCTTGGCAAGCTTGTCGAACTTATCGGCGTCGGTGGCGTTGCCGCCCTCGCGTAGCTCGTCGGCCTTGGCGCTCGCGGCGAGAGCTTTGCGGCCCCAGTCGCCTGCCACTTCAACGTCTTCTTTGTAGTCTTGCTCGATCAGGCGCAGGTTGCCGATCGTCTGGGCAACCGCGCTCTCAGCTTCGGCGATGCTGTTGGTGTAATCGCGCACCATTTGGTCGAGCATCAACTGGGGGTCTTCAGCCTGGTCGAGCAAGGCGTTGATGTTGGCTTTGGCCAACTGGGCGATGCGCCCGAGAATCGATTGCTTAGCCATAGTGGATTCCTTCCTTGTAGCCGAGTTTCCCTCAGCCGCGATGCCGTCGTTGCGTCGACGCGTCCTTCGGATTCTAGCGACTGCAGGCGAATGAAACACGAGGCGTTTTTGTGGTTTCTGCTATTACGCAACGAACTCGGGCAGTGCCAGACTTGGCGAGACCGCGCGATGTAGGCCGGACACGAACAGCGAAGGATTACACATGGCTAACGTCTCAACCCGCACCGCAAACTGGCGCCTCTTCGGTGGCGGCGGTCTCGCTGTCGGCGGCCTGCTCTGGGCTCTGCATGCGGTGCTCGTGCGCGCTGGAGTCTTGGCTCTCGGCCCGTGGGTCTACGTCATTGCGCTCATTGTGCTTGGTGCAGCGTTATTGTTCGTCGCCTTTGGTGAGACGGGATCCAATGGTGCGGTCGGCAATAATGTGCTCGGCAAGATTGCGCTGGTGATCTACGCCGCGGGCTTCGTCGTCGTTGCGGTCAACGCTTTTGCGTCGCTCGGCGGCGTCACACCGGTTCTCGCTGTCAACCTGATCATCAACGGTGGACTGCTCTCGGCCTTTGTCATCTACTACGAGGGGATCGCCAAAGGCATCGCGCGTTGGGCGCTCTTCGTGCCAGCCCTGCTCGGCCAGCTGTGGGCTTTCGGCTTCTTCGCGCTACCGAGCTTTTCTGACCTGTGGTGGATTCCGCTTCTCGTCGCACTGTCGCTGCTAGCGACCGGCGTGCTCTACCTGTTCAATAGCCGCAAGCGCGGCTAGCGCGACGCTAGCGGAGGGCCACAGTGCGCGCTGGCCCGGTAATAAGCTGCGCATCGAATTCGCCCATGAGGTCGATCGCAGCGCTCACCTGGTACTCGCCAGCGGGCGCCGCGGGCAGGTTAGTGCGAAATTCGCCTTCGTCTTCAGGTCCACACACGACGGGCACGAAGCTAGCGGTGTATTCGAGCGATTCACCGGGCGCGAGGTCAACCTCGCGCGCGAGCTCGATCATCGCGCCGTTGCTGTGCCAGACGACGATCCCGTTCTGTGCCAGCGTTATCGTCGGCTCTGCTGCGGTGTAGCCGAACCACGCGCGAGGGCTGGTGTTGGTCATCGTCACGATGCCGTTCACGATGTCAGTTGCGACGGCGGCATCCGCAAAGTCGACCGAGAGAACGAGCCCGGTTTCGCTCGGCGCTGCCTCGATCACGGCGGCACCGCACTGGTTCATGGCGCTCGCAGCCCAGCGCTTTAGGTCGCCGCCGTCGTCACTGATCGCGCCCTCTGGCGCAGCGAGCAACGATTCGTCAGCCGCCGACCCCGCCTCGGCTTGCATAGCAGGGGCACCCCCGCCAGCCAGTTGGATGCCGCCGAGCAGAATGCCGCCGACTGCTAAGACCGACAGGCCCGCCGTCGCCAACACCTTGGGCGCACGGCGGGCACGGCTGCGGCGCACAATCGCCGCGACATCAATCTGGTGGTCCGGCTGCGGTGCGTCGAACAAATGACGCAGCGTTGGTTCGGTTGGTTCAGTTGGCACGGGGTGCTCCTCGGTTCGAGTCGGTAGCCTGAGCACTCGCTTCGTCGCGCAGCGAGACGGCCATTTTGGCCAGACCGTCGCTGAGGTATCGCTTGACGGTGCCAGAGCTGAGCTCGAGCGTCGCCGCAATGTCATCGACCTTGAGGTCTTCGTAGTAGCGCAGAACGAGGCAGGCCCGCTCGCGGGGGCTCAGTTTTCGAAGCTCTTCGTGCAGATCGATCCGGCTCTCAGTGTCGCCGATTTCGGCATCCGCCAGTTCTGGTACGACCGTGAGGTGCGCCACCTTGCGCCACCGCGTCGTGCGGCGCCCGCGGTCGATCCAGGTGGTGAGTATGACCCGCCGCACATAGGCCTCAGCGCTTTGCACGGTGAATCCGTTGCGAAGTCGGCCGAAGGTCTTGACCAGCGCATCTTGCACCAGATCGGCGGCATCGTCGTGGCTGCCGCTCACGTAGAACGCGTACCGAGTCAGGGCGGTGCCGCGCTCGGCGACGAGTCGCTGCACGACTTGTTCCCACCCGGTGGCCGGTGGCGTCGATTCGAGTGCTGACACGCGTTCTCCTTCGTTCATGTATAGAGACGCTCGGCTCAGCGATTTCGTTGGGGCAGGTCTCGCGCCGCTTTCGCAGCCGCATGCTCTATCCATAATTCCGGCAGAGCGAGGGCCGCGGTGGCAGAGCCGGCGAGTTCGGTCAGCGAGTAGCCGACATCAGGCGGCGGATGCGCGAGCGATCCCGCGATCACCACCGAGCGGTGCGGAGCGGCCCCGAGCACACGACCGACCACCTTGCCCGTCATCGATTGCTCGTCGAATCGCCCTTCGCCGGTGATGACTACGTCGGCACTCGCCAGCACACGGTCAAGGCCGGTGAGCGCGGCGAGATAGTCAGCTCCGGATGCGATGCTCGCCCCCCACGCGGCGGCGAACCCATACGCCGTGCCGCCCGCAGCTCCTGCTCCCGGATGCGCGGGCTCGCCCCCCAACACCGCAGCCACCCGCGCCAGCCGGGCTTCGAGCTCGTGCACATCGTCAGCGCTGGCACCCTTCTGCGGCCCGAACGCAGCCGCGGCACCATGCGGCCCGAGCAGAGGAGCCGTGACGTCGGTGAGGAGGGTGACGCCGCCAGGTGGAGGCGGCCGGAGGGTTGAACGGTCACAGTTGCCCTCGACGCGAAGCCCCAACGCTTCGAGCGCGCCAAGGCCCGCGTCGGTACTCGCCGAGCCGCCGAGTGCGATCAGCAGGGAGTGTGCGCCGGCGTCGAGTGCCGCCGCGATCACCTCGCCGAGCCCGCGCGTGGTTGCACCGAGGGCATCGGGCTCGCGCATGAGTGGTAGCCCGCTCGACTCCGCGAGTTCGACGACGGCCGTTCCATCGGGCAATTCGAGCCACGCGGCCTCGGTCGGGCGCCCGTCAGGACCGGTAACGCCGACCGCGAGGTGGCGAACGCAGCCACTCACCGCTGCCTCGAACGCGTCGAGGGTGCCCTCGCCACCATCCGCTTGGGGCAGCACCGTGATTTCGTCGGCTGGGCGCACGCTTCGCCAGCCTCGCGCCATAGCGTCAGCGGCGCGGAGTGCGGTGAGCGTTCCCTTGAACGAGTCTGGGGCGATGGCGATCGACAACGACATGATCCGAATCGTATCCCCACGTTGTTCGGTGACCGCGGCGGGTAGAATGGCGCAATGAACATCGTTGCCTTCATCGTTGCGTTCGGTCTTTTCGTCGGCGGACTCGCCCTCATGGGCTACGCGTTTTACGCTCCAGAGGGTTTTCAGGGCGCCATGTTTATCGCAGGAATCCTCGCTGTGACTGCATCGATCGCACTTCCCGTCCACGTGCTCAAGCGCGTTGACGGCTAGAAACCACCTCGAGTAAAGGAGCACTGCATGGCAGATAAGTCACCTAAGAAGACAACCGCGAAGACGGCAGCGTCTAAGTCGCTCAAAGAGAAGCGAGCTGACAAGAAGGCGAAGTCCTCAGCGAAGGATCGCTAGCGATCACGTGAAAGCCCCCGGCAGCCCTAGGCGCCGGGGGCTTTTGCGTTTCTCCGCTGTGCCTAGACTGCGGTCATGACTTCAGCCGTGACCTACCTTCCGCGCTTCTTTGTGAAACAGCGACTGACCCTCATGGTCAACCGCTACGAGATTCGAGAAGCGAACGCCGATGGCAGCGAGGGCCGAATCATTGCGGTCGCGCAGCAGAAACGCATGGCTTTCAAAGAACAGGTCACCTTCTATGGCGACGAATCGCGCACGACGCCGGTCTTCTCGTTCAAGGCACGCCAGATCATGGATCTCGCCGCGATTTACGACGTCTTCGATGCTGCCGGGGCCCCAATTGGCTTCTTTCAGAAAGACTTTGCCGCCAGCCTCTTGCGCTCAAGCTTTCACCTCGGCGGCCCGGGCATCGACGCCTACGGCAGGGAACGCAATGAAGTAATCGCTTTGCTGCGTCGCTTCATCGACTTGCCGTTCTCTTTCCATTTCGATTTCACCGACAAGAACACCGGCCAGATCGTGATGTCGAGCGAGCGCCAGTTCTCGCTGCGCGATCGCTATACCGTGACGGTGCAGAACCCCCAGCTCGACTTTCGCCTCGCTGCGGCGATGGCCGTTGGCCTTGACGCGCTGCTCGCGCGCTAGGTCGAAAAGGCCCCTTGTTTCTCAGCAGTTGGCTTTCTGTTGCCGTGGAATTACAAGGATCATCGCTCCGGGCGACGCCGAAGCCTCGGATTGAGCATCCGAGGGAGGTCGCGGCGATTTTGCGGGCAAGCCATTCGACGAGCAACTGGTCAAGGATTTCCACGGCACGTTGCTGGCCCCATTGCCGCCGAAAATAGCAGGTGCCTGGCGAACCATCAGCGTTCGGGTCGGCAATGATGTTCTGCCGCCGCCATGGCAAATTCCGGTGAGCAGGCGCATCCTCTGTCGACAACGTCAACGCCCGCATGCTCAGAGCGCACACTTTCGAGTTGCAGGGCGACTCGGGCAGTTTTGGTCGAGCTGATGGGGCGCCTCGATATTCCACCTGTCGAGGTTTCGGTCGGGTGGGGTAGACGAGTTCGGCTAGTCAACACCCACCGTTCGACCTAACGGCCAGCCAGCTGATGCGCGCCAGTTTTCTGGTATATTGCGAGTGTTCATGAGTCGTTTTCAGGCTTCCATCTTTCATCGTTGAGGAACACATTGACTTTCTTTTCACGCCGTCCTCGCGCTGTGGTGGGCATCAGTGTCTTGGCAGTAGCAATTGTTGTCGGTGGGGCGGCAACAGCGGCTCTTGCAGTGTCGACAGCGTGGTCGACCCTCCCCGCCAATCTTTCCGTCGCCAGTCAAAGCGCAGACGACCCGCAGGTCACTGTGGATGGGTCGGGCTTGGCCACCGCCGTATGGTCTCGCTACGACGGCAGCAACAACATTGTGCAGGCCAGTACTTCCCTCAACGGTGCACCGTGGTCGACCCCCGCCGATCTTTCCGCCACCGGTCAACACGCATTCGAACCGCAGGTCACTGTGGATGGGTCGGGCCTGGCCACCGCCGTATGGTATCGCCACAGCGGTATCAACAACATTGTGCAGGCCAGTACTTCCCTCAACGGT
>JANONY010000151.1:0-6823 GCA_031421055.1 Actinomycetes bacterium
GATTGTTGTGAGTCTTGCAGTCGGCGTGACGACGCAGACAATGGAGGCGCTTGTTCCCTCGTCGGTGGTGCGCTCGATGCCCAACACTCCCTCGCTCGTCGGTCGCGGTGTCACCGGGCTCTCGGCAGGCAGTCGCGCGACTGACGGAGACATGGAGCTGGTGCGAGCCGTATTCTCCACCGTCGGCGACGTGCTTGTCGTGCCAGAGGAGCAGCTGGATGCGCTCAGCACTATTTCGGGTTCCGGGCCCGCCTACGTGTTTCTGCTGATCGAAGAGCTGACCAAGACCGCACGCACACTCGGGTTCACCGACGAGCAGGCAGCTGTCATGGTCAACGGAACGTTCCGCGGCGCTTCAGAACTCTTGGCCTCATCCCCCCTGTCGCCGGCCGAACTGCGACGCAAAGTCACGAGCCCGAAGGGAACGACTGAGCGCGCCATCGCCGTGCTTCACGACGCCGACTTGTCCGAGCTGTTCGGCCGGGCAACGGCGGCCGCGCTGGCGAGGGCGAAAGAACTCGCAGCGGGCGCATAAGGCTTCCATAGTCTCCACTGACAGCCTCCTTTCTGTACGAACAGTACGAATCATCGAGAAAGGGACAGTCGACATGGCTAACACAAACGAATCGGATGCACCTCCCGCCGACACCACACCCCCCACAGCGGCATCCATTCCGGTTGCTACACGCTCATCGCGCACCGGCCTTGGCATTGCTGGCATTGCGGTCGGAAGCGTGCTTGCCGCAGCGTTGCTGTTCGGCGGCGGCCTCGCGGTTGGACTCGCGTTGCCGAGCGGTGAGACCGGCCCGCACTTCGCGGCCGGACAGAATGGCCCGCGGCCTGGCGATCGCGACGGTGCCCGGCCTGGCGGTCGAGACGGTGCGCGGCCTGGTGATCGCGACGGTCAGCGTCCACCGATCCACGGCCATCATCCGCTACCGGGCCAGAACGACTCTGACGGCGACTCTGACGGCGGTCCTGACGACGGTTCGGCCGAAAACTGACCAGGTAATCCTTCACAGACGGTTGAGGCGGGCGGCCCGAGCGCTCGCCTCAACTCGTGGTGTGACCCCCAACGATCAACGGGTGATGGTACCTCCAGCCACCCACGGCTAGCCTGTTGCCATGGCCGACATATTTGACCTTCTCGCTGATGAGACCCGACGTGAACTTCTCATGACTCTGCATGCCGCGAGGGTGCAGGGTACGCCGAACGGTGAACTCACCGTTTCTGAGCTCGTCGAGAAGCTTGGACTAAGCCAGCCGACCGTGTCGAAGCACCTGCAAAAGCTGCGCGAGCACGGGCTTGTCAGCGTACGAACGCACGGCCAGCACCACAGCTACCGCCTGCAGACGGCACCGTTGCGCGAGCTAGAGGGATGGGTAGCTGACTTTCTCGAAAACGACAGCGAAAGTGAAGACGCCGACTCTGGCACGGCTTTCACGGCGTGGTCTGGCGCAGACCTTGGCGAAAGTCTTGGACGTCGACTGGCCGACGGTACGCACCAAGCGCGCGTCGTGGTGGCAGACGCGCAAGTCAAGGTGGGAAAGGCGCAAGAGAAGGTGGTCAACTCATTGCCGAAAATTGGCAAGCGTAAGGCCCCCAACGGGGCCGTAGACACCGAGTAACATCAACCTCTAGAGTTGCGTTTCAACACTCCAGTCACACCCGTCGAGTGCGTTTACTTCAGGAGTTGCCATGGCTCGCGATCTTTCCGATGTGAGATTTCTCACCGTCGCCGAGGTGGCTGAGATCATGCGAGTGTCAAACATGACCGTCTACCGGCTCGTGCATTCCGGTGAGCTGCCCGCCATCCGCTTTGGTCGTTCGTTTCGCATTCCAGAGACCGCCGTCGAGGCGGTGCTGCAGATGCCCGTAGCCGAGGTGGGCTGAAAGCTGCGCTAGACTCGCCCAGTACATTTTTCCGCGGTTCTGTTATCGGACCGGGTGTCTAGTAACGAAAACCAGCGAGGTTCCCATGGGTTCAGTAATCAAGAAGCGCCGCAAGCGTATGGCGAAGAAGAAGCACCGCAAGCTGCTTCGCAAGACTCGTCACCAGCGTCGCAACAAGAAGTAGTTGCGTCTAAAGAGCGAGAACGTCGAAGAGCGCTAGTCCTACTCGGGCCGGCGCTTTTTTGCGCCACGGCGCGAAACCCGCGCCTCGGTGTTGACCCGTCGACGCGCCTCGCGAATGCTTGAAGGCTTGAGTTGCAACACGTTCCACTTCTCTGCCTTGGCGTGACGGGCGAGGCTCGCGTCGGGATTGACGACCGTGCGGTTGCCGACGAGAGTCAATAAGGGGATGTCGTTGCGCGAATCCGAGTATGCCCAGCAGTCGGCGAGTGATGCACCCTTCTCTTTCACGAGTGCCGCCGCCGCGATCGCTTTCTGTTCGCCGTGCAACATGTGACCGATGAGTTGGCCGGTGAAGACGCCGTCGATGTGCTCAATGACGGTTCCGAGCGCTCCGGTGAGGCCGAGCTTGCTCGCGATCATCTCGCCCATGATGAGCGGGGTTGCGCTGATCAGCCACACCTCGTGGCCCTTGCGCTGGTGCTCGCGCGCCAGCTCTAAGGTTTCTGGCCACAAGCGCGACTTGATGTCTCGTTCGTAGATCTCTTCAGAGAGCCGCACTAGGTCGTCGAGCTTGTGTCCGCCGACGAGTGCGAGCGCTCGCTCGCGAGCCTGCGACATGTGCTTGCCGTTTTCGCCGACGGCGAGAAACCGCACCTGGTGCCAACCAAACAGCGCGATGTCGCGAACCGTTATCAGCCGTTTTCGAAAGGCGCCCTTGCCGAGCTGAAACACGCTGGCTCCCCTGAGCAGAGTGTTGTCGACATCGAAGAACGCGATGATCGGGCGATCGGTCGAAGGCAGGGGCACGTCGGTGAGCATGGTGCGCCAAGTCTATTGACGCGGCGCCTAGGCTTGCTGCATGACGGTCGTCACGCTTCTCGGAAAGCCGGGTTGCCATTTGTGCGACGACGCCGTGGTCGTGGTCGAGGGCGTACTCGCGGACTACCCAGGGGTCTCGTTCGAGCAGCGGTCGATCCTCGACGACGCCGAGCTTTTTGCGAAGTATGCAGACGAGATTCCGGTGGTGCTCATCGACGGAAAAGTACACAACATTTGGCGCATCGATGCCGACCGGTTTCGGGCGGCAATACAGGGGGAACTCACGTGATCAGACACATCGTTAGCTGGCAACTCTCAGCAGAAGACGAGGCAGGCAAAGACATTCAGGGGGCAGAAATTGCGGCGGCCCTTGCGCCGTTGCCCGCGGTGTTGCCTGGCCTACTGTCGCTCGAGGTGCATCGCAACGTGATCGCGCAGGAGTCGAACTTCGACCTCATACTCGTGTGCGACTTCGCGAGCGTTGACGACCACGACGCCTACCAGGTTCACCCCGGTCATGTCGCGGCCGTCAGCGTCATTGCGCAGCGCGCGGTGGGTCGCTCGTGCGTCGACTTTGAGGTCTAGCTCGTTTGCTCGAACTTTGCGGCCATGGTGGCGCGCACCTTCTTGTGACGATCATGGTCAGTTCGACCACGACCACGACCCCGCACTAGCTACTCACGGTCGGGATGGGCCGGGTCGAGAGCATGTCGCGTTCCGCCTCGAGTGATGCGAGAGTCCCTGCTTCGAGGCCCGAGCTCACCGATCCTTAGCCAGGTCTGTCGGTCGACGGAACGCGAGGTCGGCTGTCGCAGCGCACGCTACTGCTGCCCACACGCCTGCGAGTGCGAGTCCAGAGACGATGGCGGTTGCGGGGTCGAGCAGCCTTCCTGCTAGAACGAGTGCGGCACATGCCGAGGCCGAGCCCGCGACGCCCGAAATGAGCAGCGACTCGATCGCGATGAGCGTGAGCAGCGATCGGCGTGACGTTCCGCTCAGCCGGTAGACAGCCACCTCGCTGGATCGTGAGCGGATGAGAAGCGCGGTCAGTGCGCCACCCACCAGTCCGACTGCCACCGGCGCGTATCGAGTGAGGCGAGTGAGGTAGTCGGCAATTGGATCGGATGTCCCGGTGAACGCCTCGCGACCGGCCACCGGGTTTCCTGAAATCTCAAGTTGCGCCAGCTGAGCGCTTATGACGTCACCGGGGCTAACAAGCGGATCGAGAATGACGAAGCAGCTGGTGCCCCGCGTGTCGGTGGGAAGTAGCGGGAAGGTTAGCTGGATCGAGGCTCCGGTGCCCTCGCGCGTGGTCGGAGCCACCCTCGCGACAAACGACTGGCCGTCAACGAGAATGCGGAACTCGTCGTCGGCTGAGCTCAAAGTCGGGCCGACGAGCACGTCGACGTCACTCAGCCCCGGGAACAGCGTTGTAGAGGCGCGCTGCGTGTGCGCGTCGATAGCCAGCGGTATCGCCCTAACGCGCCCGGCGCGCACGACAATTCCGGCTACTTCGACGCCGGGCATGAGTGACAAGCGCTCGCACGACTCACGCGTGATTGTTGAGGGTCGCGTGTCTGAGACCTCTGTGTAGACGATGACGCCCATGCCTTCCTGCGTGAGGGCGGTCACCTCGGCCAGAAGTGCGTCTTGCTCGAGTGACAGCAGGGCAACGGGAGCCGCACCGAGAAGGCCGGCAGCTGCGAGCGCAGGCAGCATCCTCGCCCCTCGCCCGACGACGTTGAGCACGGCCTCGCGCGCGAGGTAACCGAACTTCCAGCGGTCAGGCATCGCTCGGCACCACGCCTCGCATCGGCACCACCGCGTGCGCGGCGTCGATAAGCAGCGGATCGTGGGTGGCGACGATCACCGTAGCCCGCGTGACCAGACGCTCGAGCAGAGCCGCGACCTCTTCGGTGTTGCGAGCATCGAGATTGGCCGAGGGTTCGTCAGCCAGCACGAGATCCTTGCCAGACGCGAGCGCGCGCGCGATGGCCACCCGTTGCAGTTCGCCTCCAGAGAGACGTCGCGCTTGCTCGCTGAGTCGGTGCGAGAGACCGACTTGATCGAGAGCGTCGCGGGCGAGTTCAGTTGCCTCTCTGAGGGAATGGCCACCAGCCAGTGCCGCGACGAGCACGTTGTCTAGGGCAGTGCGGCGACTGAGAGCGTTGGATCCCTGAGGAACCCAGGCGATGGCGTCAGGGGAGGGCGCTGATGGTGCGCTGCCGTCCTCTCTGAACAGCTCGATGCGACCGGAACTGAGTGACTGGAACCCGCCGATGGCCGCAAGCAGTGAGGACTTTCCGCTGCCAGACGGCCCGACAAGCGCCGTCACCGCACCGGACTCGAAAGTGCCGTTGAGGCCGGAGAAAATTGCCACGCCATGGAAGCTGATAGCAGCGTCCGTTACTACTAGTCGCACGATTGCTGAACCTTTGGAAGGCTGGACGCGTCGCGAACGACAAGCAACCCAATCGTCGCCTCGTCCACTGCGACTGTGCCGATGTCATTGGCGGGCACCGCCGACTTCAGTGTGTAGGCGCGCGCCTGCGTCGACGCTGTGGTCGCGTTCTTTAGCACTAGCAGACACGCAGTACCGTCAGCCTCGATCACGAGCGCTGTCGCGCTGACGACCCCGACCACCTCCGATTCGCGCAAGGCGAGCACGCCTCCGCTGTAGGTGATTGTCGACGAATCTTTCGACTCTCCGGCTTCGATGCGCGCAGAGCCGTCTACCGCGGCTGCCGCGAGCTCGGCAGCAACGACCACTGCAGCCTCCCCGGTGAGCTCGACCGACGCAACAGAAATCTCTCGGTCGGGAAGCCGCAGAACGAGTTCGTCGTTTGCGAGTTGGGCAAGTGTCGCGCCAACGGCGAGTGCCCGAAAAGTCACCGTCTGCGTCGGAGCCGCGGCGCGCAGAATGACGTCACCTGCCGCCACCGATTGGCCGAGCTTCACTGCCGTCTCGACGATAGTGATCGCGTCTGAGGGAATGTACGCCACGTAGCTGAGGCGGAACATGCCGTCTTGCGCAACCCCGAGTTGCGCCTGTAGTGACCGAACCGCGCTACGCAGCGCTGTGCCAAATGTGTCGCTTGCTGCACCGGATGAGAGCAAACCGAGTTCTGTGAGGTATGTGGCGACTGCTGCGACATCCGCGCCCTTGTCGCCGCGGGCGAGATCGCGGTAGAGCACTGGGCCGCGGTAGGCGAGAACCGGCACGCCGTCGACTCCGAGAACGGGCGTGCCCTGAGCAATCGTTTCGAGGGGGTACAGTGCGGTCACTGTGCCGCTTGTTCCCGAGCGAATCTCTGGTGATTCGCCCTGCGTCACGACCGCGGTTACGGCGGTGGCGCGGTCTGCTTGTCTGCTGCCGACGAACACTGAGGTTGCTTCTGGTGCTGCAACGCTCGCTTCGTCCAGTGCCGCCGAAAGCGGAACGGCGACGAGTATCGCGACGAGCGGAAGTGCCCAGAGCATGACGAGGGGCAAAAGTCGCAGGAGGAGGCCCGCGCGTTCAGGCGCACGCTGACTTTCGGTCACCGAGGGTGCTTGCTGCATTCGTGCCTCTTTCCGATTCTTTTTCATGGTTCTAGTAGGTCGGTTCCGGGCACTGTGCCGGATCGATTCCCGCCTCAATGAGGAGCTGCTCGAAGTCGGCTGTTGTGGGACCCCTGTCAAACTCGCTGAAGTCAATCCCGTTGTCTATGACGCAGTCACCCAGCCGGGTGGCATAGTCGCGCTCGTCGGAGTGGCTGAGCTGCCATACGATGTCAACACCAGCCCATTCACTGGCATAGCAGATGGCGTCGACCCCGGACTGGACGGCGGCATCGGGGATGCCGGCGGTGATAAAGGGACCATCGTTACCCACGTCGACGAGCTCGTACCCCTCGTCTCGCAGGCAGGCACGGAAGCGCTCGAAAC
>JANONY010000152.1:0-10241 GCA_031421055.1 Actinomycetes bacterium
GCTTCACTCGAGCTCTCGCTGTTGACGAGGCGGGTTCTGGAATCACGGCTAACGCGGTCGCACCCGGCTGGATTGCGACCGGCTCACAGCTGCCGTCTGAAGCGCTCGAAGGGGCGCAGGTTCCGGCTGGCAGAAGCGGAACGGCCGACGAGGTGGCCTCAGCGATCACTTGGCTGGCGACCCCGGGCGCGTCGTATGTGACCGGGCAGCTGATCACCGTTGACGGCGGCAACAGCGTCGCAGAAGAGCGACTGCCCGCGTCGTAGGGCGGCATGGAGACGAGTGTCAGCGCGTAGCCGCACCTAGCATTGCCTTCATGGTCAACGAAGAGGTGCACCCCGAAAGCGTCGCGGCTCAGGCCCTCGGTTGGATCGACGAGCGCACGCGGGCGATCAACCCGCCGATCCACATGTCGAGCACCTTTCTGCGCGACGCCGACAACGAATACCGCTCTGGCCGCGTCTACATGCGTGACCAGAACCCGGCCTTCGATCAGGCCGAGGCAGTGATCACCGAGCTGGAGGGTGGCCACCAAACGCTGCTCTTCGCCAGCGGGATGGCGGCGGCAACGGCGGTGTTTCAGGGCCTCCGCCCGGGCGACCACGTGCTGGCCCCGAAGGTCATGTACTGGAGTCTGCGCAATTGGCTCACCGGCTTCGCCACCTCGTGGGGTCTTGACGTCGAGCTGATCGACATGACCGATCCGGCGGCGGTGGATACGGCACTGCGCCCCGGCGTCACCAAACTCGTGTGGGTGGAGACACCCGCCAACCCTCTCTGGACCATCACCGACATCGCCGCTACCGCGTCACTCGTGCACGCTGCTGGCGCGCTGCTTGCGGTCGACTCCACCGCGGCCACCCCCGTGCTCACCAAGCCTCTCGCTTTTGGGGCAGACCTCGTGATGCACTCGGCGACCAAGTACCTCAACGGTCACTCCGACCTGACCGCGGGCACCGTGACGACTCGGGCCGACAACCAGCACTGGCAACGGGTGCGTGCCGTTCGGGCCCAGATCGGCGGCACCCTCGGATCTCTCGAGTCATGGCTGCTACTGCGCGGGCTGCGAACTCTCTTCTTGCGCGTGCGGGCCGCTAGCGCCTCAGCGTTGCAGATCGCACAGCACTTCGACGGTCACCCACTCGTCGCCCAGGTGCTCTACCCCGGCCTGCCGTCGAGTCACGGCCATGACGTCGCACAGCTTCAGATGACGGGCGGATTCGGCGGCATGCTTTCCATTCGAACGACCGGCGGCGAGGATGCGGCCGTCGCCGTCGCCGCCAACACTCGCCTCTGGAAGCGCGCGACATCCCTCGGCGGAGTCGAGAGCCTCATCGAACACCGTGCCAGCGTCGAGGGGCCAGACTCCCCGGTGCCGCTCAACCTGCTGCGGCTTTCGGTGGGTATCGAGCACGTGGATGACCTCATCGCCGACTTGGAGCAAGCGCTCGCTGCCGCGACTTAGGGTAGCTGGCCGCCGCGCTGCTGCCTCCGCGCTCCCGCCCCCCGCGCTCCCGCTTCCGCGCTGAACCGGCGCACATGCATCGGTGAATTCATATGGTGCTTGGGTTCTAGTGATCGTTGCAACACTCACCATTTTTGGGAGCTGCAACAACGATGTCCGCGACACCAAATGATCCACCGCTGAAGAGCCCATACCGGGCAGCGGAGAAGGCTCTATTCTTCGCCGTCTACGACCACCTCGAGAGCTTCGACACCGCGCAAGGTTCACTAACCTAGTCGGAGCTATCAGACGCGATAGCTGAGGCAGGCGTTGCCCTCAGATCAGCAGCGTTCGCGGGCTTGCAGGATGACGATGTGGTCGTCGGTCACGTAGTAGACCAAGCGGTTTGCGTCGTCGATGCGGCGCGACCACGCGCCAGAGAGAATGTGTTTCAGAGGCTCCGGTTTGCCGATACCAGCGAACGGATCGCGCAGCGAGTCGGTGATCAGCTGATTGATGCGCTTGAGGGTCTTGCGGTCCTGGGTCTGCCAGTAGACGTAGTCCTCCCACCCGTTCGGGTCGAAGGCGATCGTGCGCGTCACGCGTCCACGAGGTCGCGCTGCTCGACCTCGCCTCGTCGGGCTCGATTGATCGCCGCAAGCAACCGCTGGGCCGTGCGGTCGCGATGGACGACGATGCGTCACAATAGGCGCCAACACCGGCCTTGACATCACGCGCCGAAAAGGACGATAGTTTCTCCCGACCCGAGGGGATTCAGATGAAGACATCCGACATTGCCATGACCGACGGTGGCATCGAGACTGTTTTGATTTTTCATGAAGGAATCGACCTGCCCGACTTCGCAGCGTTTCCGCTTCTCTGCGACGAGACAGGGCGCGACGCAATGCGCCGATACTTCGAGACCTTCTTGAGCATCGCGCAGCAGCGTGGGGTGCCGTTTGTCATGGCAACCCCGACGTGGCGGGCAAACCGGGAGTGGGGCGAGCGCCTTGGATATACCCCGGATGCACTGGCGCGGGCGAACGCGGACGCTGTGGCTTTCGTGCGTGAGGTTGCTGCGAGCCACCCCGCCGTGGACATTGTCGTCGAAGGGGTTTTAGGCCCACGCGGCGACGGCTACGTGGTCACCAATCGCATGACCGTTGATGAGGCCGAGGCCTATCACTCCGAGCAGATCGCCTCGCTCGTTGACGCAGGTGTCGATCGAATTTCAGCCCTCACGATGACCTACCCGGAGGAAGCAATCGGCGTGGTTCGTGCCGCTCGGGCGCTCGGAGTGCCGGTCGTGCCGTCATTCACGGTGGAGGTTGACGGAAGCCTGCCCGACGGAACCAGTCTCGGCGAGGCGATTGAGCTCGTCGATGCCGCCACCGACGCAGCGGCCGCCTACTTCATGGTCAACTGCGCACACCCGACCCACATCAGCCACGCTCTCGACAACCCGGCGACGGCGGATCGGATCGGCGCTCTCAGAGTAAACGCATCCAAACGGTCTCACGCCGAGCTCGATGAGGCAGAGGAGCTCGATGAGGGCGATCCTGTTGCGCTGGGTATCGACAACGCAGCGCTGAAGATTAAGCTTCCGCGAGTGCAGGTGCTCGGTGGGTGCTGCGGCACGGATGCTCGCCACGTCGCTGAGATCATCGACGCCTGGTGAGGTGGCCGCGACTGCGATCGGGGAGACCTGCACTCGCGAAGCTCAGCGGAACGCCGCGATCCCGGTGATGTGATTACCAATCACTAGGGTGTGCACCTCGTCAGTGCCCTCATAGGTGCGCACACTCTCGAGGTTATTGGCGTGGCGAAGCGGAGAATAGTCGAGCGTGATTCCGTTGCCACCAAGGATGGTGCGGGCTTCACGCGCGATCGCGATCGCCTCACGCGTGTTGCTGAGCTTGCCGATAGAGATCTGAACCGGTTCGAGAGATCCGGCATCCTTCAGTCGACCGAGCTGCAACGCCAGCAGTGTGCCCTTGTTGATCTCGAGCGCCATGTCGACGAGCTTCTGCTGGGTGAGCTGGTAGCCAGCGAGCGGTTTGCCGAACTGCAGCCGCTGCTGCGAGTAGTCGAGAGCGGCGAGGTAGCTGTCGCGAGCCGCTCCCATGACACCCCAGATGATGCCGTACCTAGCTTCGTTGAGGCACTCGAACGGCCCGCGCAGACCCTTCGCATCGGGCAGCAGCGCATCGCCTGGCACGCGCACCTCAGACAACTCGATGTCGCACTGCACGGAGGCGCGCATCGACAGCTTCTGCGTGATCGCCGTCGCGGTAAAGCCGGGCGCGGCGGTTGGCACAATAAACCCGCGGATGCCGTCATCCGTCATCGCCCAAATAATCGCAATGTGCGCGAGCGTCGCAAGTCCGATCCAGCGTTTTGAGCCGTTGATGACCCAATCGTCGCCGTCACGGCGGGCGAACGTGGTCATGCTCGCCGGGTCGGAGCCGGCGGTCGGTTCGGTGAGTCCGAAGCATCCGATTGTCTCGCCTGCCGCCATCGAAGGCAGCCACTGCTGCTTCTGCTCCTCGGAGCCGTGCTTGTAAATGGCTGACATCGCCAGCGACCCCTGAACGCTCACGAAGGTGCGCAGCCCGGAGTCTCCGGCCTCCAACTCGAGCGCAGCGAGGCCGTACTCGACGGCGCTGCGGCCGGGGCAGCCGTACCCCGTCAGATGCATGCCGAGCAGGCCGAGACCGGCAAGGTCGGGGATGATGCTCGACGGGAACACGCCGTTGTCGTACCAGTCGGCGATGTTCGGCTTGATCTCGGCATCGACGTAATCGCGCACGCGGGCGCGGAGGGCGCGCTCGTCGTCGGTGAGCATCGCGCTGATTCCGATGAGGTCGGAACGGTCTTCTGTTGTGTGCGTCATGGGGTCTCTCCTATCGGACCGGCGGTAGAGGCGAGATCACGGCCGCGGCCTGCAACGCGCGAGGCGTCGCCCCGCCCTGCGCATAACTCAGGCTAACTGGCCGCACGAAGCGGTTGAGGGCAGCGGCACCCACGCTCGACGCGTCCGGTCGCGAGGTGGCAGGCCACGGCCCGCCGTGCTGCTGGGACCAGGCCGTTGCGACCCCTGTCGGCCAGGAATCGACGGTGACGCGACCGGAGCGGTCGAGCAGCACATCGATCACGGTGTCGGCGTCAGGGTCTGTGATTCCGCCTGTAATCAGGGATCCGGTGAGTGAGGGCTGCAGTCGCACGACCGTCGCGAGGGCCTCGTCGAGCGAGTCGTACTCGGCGATGAGGGCTACCGGGCCGAAGCATTCTTCGAGCAGGCGCGACCCCTCGCGGAGCGAATCCAGCGTCACGACGATGCTGTGGGGCGCCATCAGGCGGCTGGTGTCGGCGGCACCCGATTCGTGATCTGCAGGAGTTATGAACGAGGCACGGGCGGGATCGGTTTGGGTGGGGCGCTGCGGCTGGGGGAGCCCGCTCGCGGCGGTCAGTTCGGCGACGCCCGCAGCGAAGCGCTCGGCAACGCCAGCCGTCAGCGGTACTGCACCAGCGCGGCCGGCCACCTCGTCGGTTATCGCCGACGCGAACCCCTGGCCGGCTGGCACAAAGATCAGTCCTGGCTTGGTGCAGAACTGGCCGGCCCCGAGCGTGAATGAGTCGACGAACTCGCGCACGATTTCGTCGCGGCGCGCGGTCGCCGACGGGGTGACGACGACAGGGTTGACGGTGCCCATCTCGGCGAAGACGGGGATGCCGCGAGGGGCCGCCCGTTGCACGAGGGCCATTCCGCCCTGCTGGCTGCCGGTGAAGGCGACGGCCCGCACCACGTCGGAGTCGACGAGTGCGAGCCCCGCGTCGAAGCCGACGACGAGCGAGAACGTTCCGCGGGGAGCGCCCGCGGCGTCGAGAGCTTCGGTGACGATCGCGGCGATGAGTGTGCTCAGTTGCGGATGCGCGGGGTGGGCTTTGACGATGACGGGGCAGCCGACCGCGAGTGCGGAGGCGACGTCGTGGCCGAAGACACCGAATCCGAACGGAAAGTTGCTTGCACCGAACACGGCGACGGTGCCGATCGGGCGGTTCCAGCGCACGAGAGTGCCGCCGGTGCCGAGCGAGTCGGAGCTGGCCGCGAGGTAGCTGCCGTTGACGGCGACGTCTGCGTAGAAACGTGAGCTCGCGCACGCTTTGACGAGTTCGCCCTGCAGGCGGGGCAGCCCGAGGCCGGTTTCGGCTGCGGCGACGGCAACGAGTTCGTCGGAGCGTTCGAGCAGGAGGGTGGCTGCCGCATCGATCCAGGTTCGGCGGGTAGTGGCGTCGGTGCGCGACAGCGCGCCAAATGCCTGCCGTGCCGTGTCGAGTATCGCCTGCACGTCGGCGGGGGAGGTGTGTGCGACCGCGGCACGTACCCGGCCGGTCGCGGCCTCAATGCTCTGGTCGGATGTGGTGGTCATGCAACCAGAACTGTCGCGTCGACCGCAGCGGCCTGTGCGACGATCGCCGTGCTGAGCACGCCGAGCCCGTCGCGCAGCAGGTCGTCGCCGATCACTAGCGGCGGCAGCAGGCGCAGCACGTTGCCGTGCGTGCCGCAGAGCAGCACGAGCACGCCCTCGCGGTGGCACTGGGCGGCGACCGCTTTGGCGATGTCGGCACGGGGCTCGAGGGTGACGGAATCCGCGAATTCGATTGCCATCATCGCACCACGGCCGCGCAGCTCGGCGACCGTGGTGACGGTCTCAACGAGCGGTTCGATGATCTCGCGGATCACCGTCTCGATGCCGCGCGCTCGCTCGAGCAGTGATCCGTCGGCGAACGCGTCGAACACTCCGAGGGCGGCGGCGCACGAGAGCGGGTTGCCGGCGTAGGTGCCGCCGAGCCCGCCAGCGTGCACGGCATTCATCAGGGTTGCGCGGCCGGTGACGGCGGAGAGCGGCATGCCGCCGGCAAGGGCTTTGGCAGTGAGGATCAGGTCGGGTTCGATGCCTTCGTGTTCGCTGGCGAAGAGGGTGCCTGTGCGGCCCATGCCTGCCTGGATTTCGTCGAGGACGAGCACGATGTCATATTTGTCGGCGAGCGCGCGCAGCCCAGGCAGGAAGCCGGCGGCGGGAACAATGAAGCCGCCTTCGCCCTGGATGGGTTCGATGACCATTGCGGCGAAGCTGTGCGGGTCGTTGGCGAGAAGGAGCGCTTCGACGTCGGCGAGTGCCTCAGCCGCGACCTGGCCGGGTGCGGCTGTGGAGCGCAGCGGTGCGGCGTTGGGTGCGCGGAAGACTTCGCCGGGGAACGGGCCGAACACGCTCTTGTACGGGTTGACCTTCGCCGTCATCGCCATGGTGAGTAGTGAGCGGCCATGGTAGGCCTCGTCGAAGACCAAGATGTTCGGTCGTCCCGTTGCTGATCGCGCGATCTTGACGGCGTTCTCGACTGCTTCGGCGCCGGTCGAAAATAGCCCGGTGCGCTTCTCAAAGGTGCCTGGCGTGTGCTCGTTGAGCCAGCGGCACACTTCGGTGAAGCCTTCGTATTCGGTGACCATAAAGCAGGTGTGCGTGAAGCGCGCGAGTTGTTCGGCGACGCGGGCCTGTACGAATGGGTTGGTGGCGCCGACACTGGTGACGGCGATGCCTGAGGCAAAATCGATGACGCGGTTGCCGTCGACATCTTGAAGGATGCCGCCCTCGGCCCGTTCCACGAAGATCGGAAGTGTGACGCCGAATCCGGCGGTGACGTTGGCGACACGTTCGGCCTGGAGGGCGACCGAGCGGGGGCCGGGGAACGGCGCGGTGATGGATCGGGACTGGGGCAGGGGCTGAGCGGCATCGGTCATGTGTACACGCTAGCGACGAGCCAGACAGATGCGCTTGGATGTTTTGCACAACAAAGCGCACATGGGGATATTCTGTCCTCAATGATCACTCTGGAACAGCTGCACACTCGGCTCGCGGGCGAGCTTCGACTTGCCGGGGACAGCGGTGCGGTACCGACGACGCCGCTGTCGGGAGTGCACATCTCGGAGCTCGTTGACCCAACGCCCTACCTCGAGGGTGGTGAGCTGCTGCTCACAACCGGCATGCCGCTTAGGGGCGGCGCTGCCGCCATAGATGCCTACGTCGAGAGGCTCGTTGACAAGGGGGTCTCGGCGCTTGGCCTCGGGCTTGGTGAGGGTATAGACGAGGTGAACCCGGTGCTGCTCGCTGCGTGCGAGCGCCGCGGTCTCACACTGCTGCTGGTGCCCCGCGCGGTTCCATTCATGCATGTGTCTCGCGGTTATTGGCAGCTCGTCGGCAAGACCGAGCACACCGAGATCGCGTCACGGGTGAGCCTGCAGCTCGCCCTCGCGACGGCCGCGACTCTGGCGAATTCGACGGAGGCGATTCTCGGCTCGCTGGCACAGGGGCTCGGTGGATGGGCAGCCTATGTTCCCGCCGACGGTTCGACCGAAAAGGTCTGGCCGGCCGGCGCCCGCGAGCTCATGCCCCAGTTGCGCCTCGAGATGGCCCGCTTCAGTCGCGTCGAGACCACCTCGTCTGCGACCTTTTCGCTGAACGGAGCCGATGTCGTCGAACATTCGATCATGATCGGTCGGCGCCGCGTCGGCTACCTTGCGGTTGGGTCGGGTCGGCGCCTGCAGACGGCGGACCGGCAGCTCATTCTCACCTCGTGCATGCTGCTCTCGCTCACCGTGCAGCGCGGTCAGGAGGGCTCTCTCGCAGAGGCCAGGCTCGCGGCGGCGGTTGCGACGCTGCTGTTCACCGGCCATGTCGCCGCCGCGCGCGTGGTGCTGAACGAGGTTGCCGGCCTCAGGCTCGGTGCCTTCGCGCGCGTTCTCGCGCTTCGAGGAGACGGGATCGCTGAGCTGAACTCGAGCGAGCTTGCGGCGGCCGTGGCGGGCCTCGAGGGAGTTCCGCACGGACTCGACCTCGTCGTCGGGCGCTCGCCGATCCGTTGTGTGATCGACGGCACTCTGTACGTGGTGCTCGATGACGACGCGTCGGCCGTGCCCGAAAGTAGCAAAGAGACACCTGACGCGAACGCCCCCCGGGGCACCGCTGCACGTGGCAAGGCCGCCATTGGCACCGCTGCACGTAGCGCCGCTGCACTCGGCACCGCAACGCCGCTCGAGCGGCTGCCGGTCGCGCGCGCCGACCTCGACCGGGCCTGCGGCGGCGCGACGCCAGGACACCTTGTCGTGCTCGCCGACTCCGACGCCCGCACGACCGCGTGGATCGAGGCGCTCGCCGCCCAGCCCCGCGGTGACCTCATCGCGACCGTGCGGGCCTACCTTGCGCACCGCGGCAGTTGGGAGCGCGCGGCACGGGAGTTGGGCATCCATCGCAATTCGCTGCGCCACCGCATCGCGCTCGCCGGAGCACTGATCGGCGCCGATCTTGATGACCCTGATACCGCCGCGCCCCTCTGGCTGGCGCTGCGCGCGGGCTAAGAGTCGAGCCAGTCAAGCACGCTCGCGGTGTGCTCGCCGAGTTTGGGCGGCGCCGAGTTGTGGCGCATGAGGGGCGGCGTCCACTGGATGGGGTGCCTGATTTGTGTGCCAACCACGTCTCCGGCGGCGTCATACACGTCGATCGTCGGGGTGAGGCCGAGTTCGGTTGCGAGGTCGAGCCCGTCGGCGATGGTTCCGACGATGCCCGACGGTATGCCTGCCGCCGCGAACAGTGGATGCCACGCCTTCGCCACTCTCGTGCCAAGACGCTGCTCGAGCGCGGGTACGAGCTGCGCTCGGTTGCTGACGCGTTGCGCGTTGGTGGCGTATCGCGGGTCTCTGGCGAGCTCGGGCGCTCCGATGATGTCGACGAGGCGCGCGAACTGTTCGTTGTTGCCGCAGGCGACGACGATCGGTTCGTCTGCGCAATGCAGGCTTTCGTAGGGTGCGATCGACGGATGCGCGTTGCCGAGTCGTTGCGGTGTGACGCCAGCCCCGAGCACGGCCTGGCCTTGGTTGGCGAGCGCGCCCTGCAGGCTCGAGAGCAAGTTGAGTTGCAGGTGACTGCCGGCGCCGGTGCGCTCGCGGGCGAAGAGGGCCGCGCTGACGCCAGCGATGGTGTCTTTGGCGACGAGCACGTCAACGAGCGCGACACCCACTTTCTGGGGCTCGCCGTCTGCGGGTCCGGTGATGCTCATGAGACCGCCGAGTGCCTGCACGATGAAGTCGTATCCGAGCAGCGAGCCCCCGAGGCCCGCCCCGAACCCAGAGATGGAGGCGTAGATGAGCCGCGGGTTGGTCGCGCGGAGGGTGTCGTAGTCGAGCCCGATGGATGCCATCATTCCTGGCTTGAAATTTTCGACGACGACATCGCTGCGTGCAATCAGGGTCGCAGCCCTCGCGATGTCGGCCGGGTCGGCGAGGTTGAGGCAGACGGACTCTTTGTTGCGGTTGACGGACTCGAAGTAGGTCGATCCGGTGGCCGAGTACGGCGGACCCCATGCGCGAGTGTCGTCGCCGCGTTCTGGCCGCTCGACTTTGATGACCCTGGCACCGAGGTCGGCGAGTGTCATGGTGGCGAGCGGGCCGGCGAGCACGCGGCTGAAGTCGGCGACGACGATTCCGCTCAACGGACCGGTGGCTGCCGCGGCACGGGCGTTCGCTGTCATGGTGCGTCCTCCGGGAATGTCGCGGCGCACGTACTCGATTTGATGGTGAAGTGCCGTGTTGCCAACATAGCTGGGACTCATGACGTGTCGCGTTTTGTCGAGAAGCTCACAGCCTCGGCGAACCGCGGCGTGAAGAAGGCCCGCGCTGTCGCCGCGTAGTCGACGAGCACGGCGTTCGTCATCTGGTACTCGCAGAAGAGGGCAGCGCGCTGTG
>JANONY010000153.1:0-3046 GCA_031421055.1 Actinomycetes bacterium
CACTGCCAGCGGGACTCACCCTCTTTGGCGGCCAGCACGTGACCGATCACGCGGTGCTCCTGGCCGGTGCAACGATCTCTCTCGTGCCGCTGGCGCTCGCATTCTTCTTCGCGCAGCGCTATTTCGTGGCTGGTGTCGCAACGACGGGGCTCAAGTGAGCGGCGAGCCACACGCGTTCGAGCGCGGAGCACTTACGTGGGTCCTCGGCATCGAAGACACCTGCGTGTACCCCATTGACCCCGGCCGGCCGGCTCTCGACGAGCATGTGCTTACCGGCCACAGCGAGCACTGGCGCGACGATCTCACACTGCTCAAAGACCTCGGAGCGAGCGCCGTGCGCTACGGAGTGAGCTGGCCGCTCGTGCACGTGTCGCCCGAAGAGTTTGACTGGACGGTACTCGACGAGGTCGTTGGCTACGCGGTTGATGAGCTCGGTCTGACCATTGTTGCCGACTTGGTGCACTACGGAACCCCACCCTGGCTTGAGCGATCGTTTGCGGACGCGGGGTACCCGTCGGCGATTGAGGCATTCTCGTCGGCATGCGCTGCCCGCTACCTGGGCCGCATCTCGCACTTCACGCCATTGAATGAGCCAGTCACGACCGCATCGTTTTGCGGACTTCGGGGTGTATGGCCACCGGCGCTCACGGGCTGGAGTGGTTGGGTGGCCGTCGGCGTTCCGATTGCCCTCGGACTCGTACGGAGCACCCTGGCAATCCGTGCAGTCAACCCCGATGCCGTAATCGTGCACGTAGAGGCATCGACGTTGATCGACACCGGTGACCATGAGCTAGCGAGCCACGCGAGACTGCTGCGAGACATTGGTTGGCTGCCCACTGACTTGATGACCGGTGCCGTCGATCGCGACCATCCCATGCACGCGTGGCTGCTTGAGCATGGCGCGCGCGCTGAAGACCTCGATTGGCTCGTCACGAATGCGGTGGAGCCTGACGTGATCGGGGTCAACTACTACCCGGATCTCACCCCGCGGCACCTCGAGGTGGTTGACGGACACATGATGCAAGTTTCCTACGATCGTTGGACCCCTGGACTCCGGGAAGCGCTAAAAGGATTTGCTGACCGCTACCACCTGCCACTTGCAGTCACCGAGACGAGCATCGAGGGCCCTGACAAGATCCGCGAGAAGTGGTTGCGGGATTCAGTCGCAGAGGTCAACGCGCTTCGAGAGGAGGGCGTCGACATTCGCGGGTACACCTGGTGGCCGCTCTTCGACTTCGTCGACTGGTCATGGGCCGCGGGCGGAGCCAATGTCGAAGAGTTTGCTGTGGTCAAGTCGCACGCTGACGGTACGACGTCGGTCGGGCTGGCGCCCTCGCTTGGCGATCCGACCGACGGGAAGACGGCATTTCTTCGCCGGATGGGTGTTGTGCGGCTTGAGGAGCAGCCCGATGGATCGCTGACGAGAGAAGAGACGTCGGCGGCTCGCGCGTTTCGCCAACTCGCAGCGGGGGAGGAACGCTAGTGGCCGCAGTATTCGACGGGTACTTCGCTGATCCCTTCGTTCTGACTCTTCGTGATGGCAGTTACGTGGCATACGGGAGCTCGGGAGCAAAAGCATCCGGTGCCCATCTGTTCGAAGCGCTCACCTCTCGCGACCTCTTAAAGTGGGCAAGCGCCGGACCCGTTCTAGATCGCCTCGATGCCAGCGTTGGTGACGAATACTGGGCGCCCGAGGTGCTTGAAGTCGATGGAGTCTTCTGGATGTATTACTCGGTTGGCCACGGAATCGTTGGTCACCATATTCGAGTTGCACGCTCAAATTCCCCGCTCGGCCCCTTCGTTGACGAAGGTGTAAACCTCACCGCAGACGAAGCTTTCGCGATTGACCCGCACCCATTCGTCGACATCGACGGCACCCGCTACCTTTTCTTCGCTCGCGATGTGCTTGACAGCGAGCGCCCAGGCACTCAGCTGGCTGTCGCCCCCCTTTCCACCATGACATCGTTTGCCGCCGAGCCGATCACCGTGCTTGAGCCAAACGCCAACTGGCAAATCTTCGAGCGAAATCGCGAGCTCTATGGTGCGGTGTTCGACTGGCACACCCTGGAAGGCCCATCCGTCATTCGTCGGGGTGGCCGGTATTGGCTAACATATTCCGGCGGCGCCTGGACTGGCAAGGACTACGCGGTCTCGTGGGGAGTGGCCGACTCTCCGCTCGGGCCATGGAGTCATGCCCCAAGTGGTTTCGCCCCGCTGCTTTCGACATCTGCTGATTTGACGGGACCAGGGCACAACTCGCTCACCACCACCCCCTCGGGTGATGACGCCATCGTCTTTCACGCTTGGGACGCAACACAGACCAAGCGCCAGATGCACGTACGAGGCATCACCTTTAGCCCGGAGGGACCTTGGGTCGACGGCCCGGCTCGAGGTCCCTCCGCTTCGCCCCGAAGCTCTCGGAGGGCATAGCTCAGCCGAGAAATGCTGTATCGATACAGCAATCCAGTAGTCAATTCGCTCAATGATGCGTGAAGGAAACCAGATGAAGAAGACAAAGCTCTTAAGGACGGGCATCACCGCCGCCACATACTCGGTGACGGTGTCGAAGTCTGGCTACAGCACCTACACGCGAAGTCAGCTCGAAGTGAGTTCAACCGGTGCCACCACGCTGCCGATTCGGCTAGTGCCCTAACTATCAACCGGATGCGGCCGCACCGTCCATGGGCGGTCGCATCCCCTACCTCGCTCGACCCAGCATCCGCTAGGTCAGTTCGGTACTTCAGCCCAAAGACAGGACCCTCCTTGTGACTCATTCATTCGCACTCGTGGCCTGCCTCGCGGCAGCCGGATTACTTGCGCTCAGCAGCTGCTCGACAGCGCCCGACACCGCGGAGAACGCGCTCTCTATGGCTGAGACAAAACGCACCGTCCAACTCGTGCGAAACGCGTTGGCCAGTCAGATCGATACTGACCTCATTGAAAATTTGAGCACGGTGCGTGACTCCTCGGTGAGTTGCGACGACAGCCCCGACGGACTCAACCGCAGGTGGCGTTCGACGGTGCTCAGCACGCTCGCTGCCGCGCA
>JANONY010000154.1:0-3730 GCA_031421055.1 Actinomycetes bacterium
CTCTCACTTGTGCTGGATGTGAATAGGTCGACGTCCTGGCTCATCCTGTTGATGACGCCATGCTCCCGAATCGCACCGCTGCCCGCTAAAGCGAAGCCGCTCGACGCGGAGGCTTCGAGGGCAACCCGCGTGACGGTGCGGTGAAACTGCAGCTCGTTCACGCCGGCACCGGCACGGCGAGCGCCGGGAAGCGTGTCTCCCACATCACCCGCACTCGGTCGGGAAGCGTCAGCTCGGCCCACTCCCGCTGCAGTATCTCGCGGTTGAGAAAACGCATCTGGTCGGCAGCGGTGCCCTCGCGCAGAACGGCCTGGTATGCCTTTCGGATGCCGCTGCGCGTGTCGAGGCTGACGATGCGCTTTGGCCCCCAATAGACGGAGTGGGGGAGCTCAATAGCTCCCCCGCTCGGCCCTCGAAGGGCGTCGAGCGAGGCCGGCACCTCGTAAGGTTTGGTATCGCGAAAGAATACTCGTTGCTCTCTCCCGGGCGCGGCTGCGTTCTCGTTGAGCTTCGTTAGTGCGCGTGAGACGGATGACGCACCAACACCGAGGACGCTGGCGATGTGCGCGATGCTGCGGCCATTGGCCCGCATGCGTCGCGCCTCCGCGAGCCGGTCTGGACTCATGACCGACGGGCGGCCTCCCACGCGCCCCTCCGAGCGGGCGAACTGCAGGCCGCGCATCGTGTTCGATCGAACGAGGTCGACGCGAACCTGCGCGAAGACAGCGACGATGTCGAACAGGGCGCGACCCATCGGGGTGGTCGTGTCGATCATCGGCTCGGTCACGCTTCTGATGTTCACGCCGCGTCGGTCGAGAACGCTCAACGCCTCGATGATGAGGCGTTCAGAACTGCCAAGGCGATCCAGACGATGCACCAGCAGCGTGTCGCCACTACGCAGATAGTCGAGGCACGCGAGCCACTGCGGGCGGTCGGTGGTGCGACTCGACTCCGCGTGGTCTACAAAGACCCGCTGAGCACCAGCGGCGCGCAGTTCGGCCTCCTGCGCTGCAGACTCCGGCTCGTACGCGGACACTCGCGCATACCCGACAAAATTGCTCACCGCGCCACCTCCCTTCCCGATTCTAAGCGAATCCCCCGAAAACGGGCTGGATCGGGTTTCGGTGGACTTGGTCTCGAGGTGCCGTCCTCCAGACTGTGCGCCGTCAACGAGCTGGCGTTCTTGCCCGCCGACACCACCTACACAAAAGGTCAGACCGATCGAGCGCGAGCGCGTTAAAGTGGTGCCGCGCGACGAGCAGGTCGAGATCTCGCGTGGTGGAGTCTCGGCTCCCGTCGCCTAGGGCTTCTGCGAGTCGTCGCTCGGTTCGATCACGATGACCTGACCGCTGTAGCGGCCGGGTGCGCTCACGCCAGGGCCTTTCGAGCTGCCTGTGGTCGGCCCGAGATCGAGCGCGGTCTTGACGCGAGCGCGCGTCTCATTGAATAGCTCGATCACTTCAAACCAGAAGCCCGCGATGATCACCACCGCGACAAGCACGGCGAGCAGCGGCAGGGCAAAGAAGCCGTAGGCGAAAAGCAAGAGCCAGATTGTGCCCTGCCACGCGGCATCCTGCCATGAGATCGCCCTGCGGAGGCGCACGCCCTTTCGGGCGACGATGAGGCCAGCAATCGCGGCAAGCGCGACGGTGACGACCGGGCAAACGAACACATAGACCAACAACTGGGCACCGATGCCGTCGGCGATGATGCCGCGGCTCACCAGCACCCACGCTGGCAGCACGACCGCGAGCGGAAACTGCGCGAAATACAATGACCGACGAAGCAACATGCAGCAAGATTAGCCGCACCTCCGCTAATCTCGCTGGGTGATAGAACTGCGCACGCCGGCCGAGATTGACGCGATGCATGAAGCCGGGCGCTTCGTAGCGAGCGTGCTGACGGCGACGGCTGCCGCATCCGGCGTCGGGGTTAATCTGTTGTCGCTCGACAAACTCGCGCACGATCTGATCCGGGAGCGCGGCGCCGAGAGCTGCTACCTCGACTACCACCCCTCGTTCGGCGGCTCGCCCTTCGGCCGCGTGATCTGCACATCGGTCAACGACGCGGCGCTGCACGGTCTTCCGCACGACTACCAACTGGCGGATGGCGACCTGCTCTCGCTCGACTTCGCCGCCTCGGTTGACGGCTGGGTCGCAGACTCCGCCCTCACGATCATCGTCGGCACACCAGCGCCAGCCGACGAGCGCCTCGTCTCCACCGTCGAGGCGGCTCTTGCCGCCGGCATCGCCGCGGCGCAACCGGGTGGCCGCATCGGCGACATCTCTGCCGCGATCGGCGCCGTCGCGCGCGCCGCAGGCTTCGGGGTCAACCTCGACTTCGGCGGCCACGGAGTCGGGCGCACCATGCACGGCGACCCACACCTGCCCAACGACGGGCGCCCGGGCCGTGGGCTGCCGCTGCGCCCCGGGCTCGTCTTCGCGATCGAGCCGTGGCTCATGCTCGGTACCGATCGCATCTACACCGACCAAGACGGCTGGACCCTGCGCAGCCTCGACGGCTCGCGCGCGGCGCACGCGGAACACACGGTCGCCATCACGCCCGACGGGCCGCTGGTATTGACCGCGCGCGCCTGAGCGGATTGAGCCTGTCGAAATCCGGTCTCGACAAGCTCGACCCGCTCACGGCGCCAGATCGGGGCGATTGGCGCGCGTACGCGCAACCTGCTGCTCGCGGCGCCAGGCCGCGATCGCCGCGTGGTTGCCGCTCAGCAACACCGGCGGCACCGCCAGCCCGCGCCACTCTGCGGGCTTCGTGTAACTCGGATACTCGAGCAACCCGTCTTCGTGACTCTCCTCGGCAAGGCTCTCCGGGTTGCCGATCACACCAGGCACGAGCCGCCCGATCGCCTCGATCATCGCGGTGACCGCGACCTCTCCCCCGTTGAGAACGTAGTCGCCGAGGCTGAGCTCGAGCACGCGCGCTGTTTCGCCCGCATGGTGGATCACGCGCTGGTCGATGCCCTCGTAGCGACCGCATCCGAACACTAGGTGTTTTTCGAGGGCGAGCTCGCGCGCCATCGCCTGCGTGAACAGCTGCCCAGCTGGACTCGGGAAGATGATGACGGATTCGGGGGTGGCCACCGCATCCAGCGCCTCTCCCCAGGGCTCAGGCCGCATCACCATGCCGGCGCCGCCACCGTACGGAGTGTCGTCGACGGTGCGGTGTCGATCGTGCGTGAAGTCGCGCAGGTCGTGCGTTGTGAGGTTGATCAGCCCCGCCTCGCGGGCCTTGCCGAGCAGCGAAACGTCGAGCACCCCGAAGAACTCGGGAAAAATGCTGACGATGTCGATGCGCATGGGTTCCAGCGTAGGGTGCTTTGAGTCGGGCCTTAGCGCGTGCTCGGCTGGCCCTAGCCCGCCCTAAGGCCCGACTCATGGTGCGGTTTCGCGGGGACAGCGCAGCCGGCCCAACCGGTCCAGCCGACGCGGCGCTTAACGAGGAAATCCGCATGAGGCTCTTCCCGAACTCGCGGCTAAAGGGCGAGGCAAACCTGCTGATCATGCCCACGCTGGACGCGGCCAATATTTCTTTCAACCTGCTCAAGATCAGCGCCGGCGAAGGTATTACCGTCGGACCGATGCTGCTGGGCGCGGCCAAGCCGGTGCACATCCTCACGCCCACCGCCACCGTGCGGCGGCTTGTGAACATGGCGGCGTTGGCCTCGGTGGACGCCGCCTCGCAACGACCCGGCTGAGGAATTCCAAAC
>JANONY010000155.1:0-1935 GCA_031421055.1 Actinomycetes bacterium
CGTGCGTTCGGCGGCGCGGATGCGCGGCGCGGGCGGTGAGCCGCATGACCTCGTGCTCGCGGGCGCTGAGGCGATCCAACTCTTCGGCAGAGGCCGCCTTCTCGCCGGCGACCGCGCCGAAGGCGTCCACCACGAAGGCGTCCAACACGAATCCGGCCAATCGCGGGCTGAACACCGCATCCCCGCTCGCGATGGCCCGCACCGCTGCCGACACTTCCGCCCCAGACAGGCCCTTGGTGATGTAGCCGCGAGCGCCTGCGCGGATCACGCCCACCACATCTTCGGCCAAGTCTGATACAGAATCGGCGTCTTCATCGGCCTCGACCAGCGAGACGTGCTCGACGGCCCGCACGGGTCAACCGGTCGACTGATGCAATAACCATCCGATGCACCGCTGCCGCAACCCGCGGCGGTGCATCACTATGAGTGCATGACAATCTCAGACCCAGTCGTGCGCGTGCGCGACCTCCACAAAAACTACGGGGCACTCACCGCCCTCGACGGCGTCAGTTTCGACATCGAGCGCGGCGAGACTTTCGCCCTGCTCGGCCCGAACGGCGCAGGCAAGAGCACCACGATCGAGATTCTCGAGGGCTACCGCGACCGCTCCGGCGGCGAGGCGAGCGTACTCGGCACGGACCCAGGCAAGGGCGGCACCGCCTGGCGTGCGCGCCTCGGCATCGTGCTGCAGTCGACCGGCGAAAGCGGAAACGTCACGGTGCGAGAGCAACTCAGCCATTTTGCCAAGTTCTATCCGAACCCGCGCTCGGTCGACGAGGTTATTGCGGCTGTTGGGCTCGAGAGCAAGGCCGGCACCCTGATCCGCAAATTGAGTGGTGGCCAACAACGACGAGTGGATGTCGCCCTCGGCATCATCGGCAACCCAGAGCTGCTATTCCTCGACGAACCAACCACGGGCTTTGACCCAGAGGCGAGGCGCCAGTTTTGGCAGCTCATTCGCGGGCTCAAGCACAACGGCACGACGATCTTGCTCACCACCCACTACCTCGACGAGGCGGCACAACTGGGCGACCGGGCTGGAATCATCGCCGGCGGGCGGCTCATCGACATCGGCGCGATCGACGAGATTGGCGGGGTTGAGGCTCGCGTGCCAATCGTGCGCTGGCGCGAGAACGGGGTGCTGCGCGAAGAGCGCACGAACGCCCCGGCGGCACTGGTCGCAAAGCTTGGCGAGAAAGACGCGATCGAGATCATCCGACCGAGCCTTGAAGACATTTACATCGACCTCGTCGGTCGCAACGCAGCGGAGGTCGCAGCATGAACACTCTTACCCTCGGCGCGAGTCGCGTCGCCTACGAGATCAAGACCTATTTTCGCCAGGGCGACACGGTTCTCTTCACCTTCCTATTTCCGCTCATCATGCTGCTCATCTTCTCTGTCGCATTCAGCGAAGCGAGCTTCGGCGAGTACCCCAACGGCGACACTGTCAGTGCTGCCGCGTTCTACCTTCCCGCGATGCTCGCGGCCGGGCTGCTGCTCAGCGGGCTGCAGAACCTCGCGATCGACATTGCCAACGAGAAGAGCGACGGCACGCTCAAACGCTTCGCCGGTACTCCACTGCCGATCGTGAGCTACTTCATCGGCAAGATCGGGGTGGTGCTCGTCACCGGGGTACTTCAGGCGGCTCTACTGATCGCCGTGGCGGCGATCGCGTTCCAGGTGCCTCTGCCGACCGAGGTGGGGGCCTGGACGACGTACGGCTGGGTGTTCCTGTTTGGCGTGACGACATCCGCGGTGCTCGGTATTGCCCTCAGCGGTCTTCCGCGCAGCGGCAAGAGTGCGACCGCGGTGATCATCCCGATCACGCTCGTGCTGCAGTTCATCTCTGGCGTCTATCTGCAGTTCACCAGCCTGCCCGAATGGCTGCAGAACGTCGCGAGCGTGTTCCCGCTCAAGTGGATGGCGCAGGGCACG
>JANONY010000156.1:0-2732 GCA_031421055.1 Actinomycetes bacterium
TGCCCAGCACGGGCCGCGTTTCACCCCGCAGGTCAACCAAGTCACCGGCTTCTTGCTCAATGCGGACGGCGAACCCACCGTCTACATCTCTGGCGACACGGTGCTGACCCCGGCTTTGCGCGCTCAGCTGCCAACCCTCGGAGCGGATGTAGCCATCATCCACTGCGGCGGCGTCACCTTCCCCACCGCCCCCATCTTCGGCCGCATGCGCTTCACCATGGACGCGTCGCACGCCGCGGAGGCCGCGGCTCTCTCTGGCGCGAAAGTGGTGATCCCCGTGCACCGCAGCGGCTGGAGTCACTTCGAGCCAGAGAGCGGTTTGCGCAAAGCGCTCACCGGCACAGCCGTGCGCTGGCTCGAACTCGGCGAGTCGACAGAGGTAAAGGGCTAGCCGGATCGCCGGGCGGGGGCAAACCCCCGCCGCGATTCGGGAGGACGCGTCATGTCGCGATTCCGCTGCCGACGCGAGGCTGGATGCTGTCACTATTCAAGGAGAGCATCATGACCACCACCACACTCACCGCGCCGCAGCGCTACCTCGCGCTCTGGCGAGCCCTGCCAAGAGAGCTCGGCTTCCACGCCCTGACGCTACCCATCGCCATCACCGGTTTCGTCGTCACAATCACGTTGGTCTCCACCGGAGCCGGCACGATCGTCACGTTCTTCATCGGCCTGTTCGTGTTCATCGGCGCTCTCTACGCAGCGCGCGGCTTTGGCGCCGTTGAGCTCGTACGGCTCGAGTGGGCAGGCCGACCAGCGATCGAGCGCCCGGCGTGGACGCAAGCGTCCGGCGGGTTCTGGGGTTGGCTTCGGTCGCTGTTCGGCAACGGGCACTACTGGCTCTACCTGCTGCACACCATGATCATCAACTTCATCGTCTCGACCATCACCTGGAGCATCGTGGTGACCTGGGTCTCGACGGCGCTGGGCGGGGTGACATTTTGGTTCTGGAGCATCGTCCTTCCCCGTGCCGACACGCAGTGGCACCTGTCGAACTGGTTCCTCGACCTGCTCAATATCGGCGAACCGCCGCTCGGCTACACCGCCATCGACGTCATCTTCTACTCGATCATGGGCGTCGTCTTTCTTGCGACGCTGCCGTTCATCACCCGCGGGCTTGTGATGCTTCACGAGGTGATCGCCAGAGTCACCCTCGGCGCGTTTGCATCGGATGCGCTGCGCCGCCAGGTCGGCGACCTCACCGCCAGCCGCGGAGCCGCAATTTCGGCTGAGGGACACTCCCTGCGCCGGTTGGAGCGCGACATTCACGACGGCCCGCAGCAGCGCCTCGTGCGCCTGCAGATGGACCTTGCCGCCGCCGAGCGTCAGCTCGACTCCGACCCGAACAAGGCCCGCGGGCTGATCAATGAGGCGATGGCGCAGTCGAAGGATGCGCTCGAAGAACTGCGCGCTCTCAGCCGTGGCTTCGCCCCGCCAATTCTGCTCGACCGTGGTCTCGTGGCGGCGCTGCAGTCGGCCGCCGACCGTAGCCCGGTGCCGGTGAAGGTGATCGATGAGCTGGGCGGGCGGTCCGTGCCGCAAGAGATTGAGCGCAACGCGTACTTCGTGGCGAGTGAAGCTCTGGCCAACGTCGACAAGCACGCGGGGGCGACAGAGTCGACCGTGAGAGTGTGGGTTGACGACGAACTTGCCCTGAGTGTCGCTGTGTACGACAACGGTCGTGGGGGAGCGGTGGCGACGCCAGGGCACGGGCTTGCCGGCCTCGAGGAGCGTCTGCTCGGCCTCGGTGGAACCCTGACCGTCGAAAGCCCCGACGGCGGGCCGACGACGATACTTGCCCACCTACCGTTGTCTGCGAGTACCTAAGCTGGGCACGTGATGATCAGTGCCCTTCGCGTGGCTGTGGCCGATGATTCTGTGCTGCTGCGCGAAGGGCTTGTTCGCGTTCTTGGCGAAGCGGGCTGCGAGGTCGTTGGCTCGTACGGTAACGCCGACGAGCTATTGCGCGACCTACCGCGACTCGTGCCAGAACTGGTCGTGCTTGACGTGCGCATGCCGCCGACCTTCCGCGACGAGGGTGTGCGCGCCGCGATCATGGCCCGAACTATGCTGCCCGGCGTCGCGATTCTGCTGCTCTCGCAGTACGTCGAGGTCGCCTATGCGCGCGAGCTGCTCTCCGACGGCAGCGGCGGAGTCGGCTACCTTCTCAAAGACCGCGTCGCCTCGCTCGCCGAGCTCGAAGACGCCATCTCGCGCATCGCCGCCGGTGGCACGGTGCTCGACCCGGAGGTTGTCTCCCAACTTCTCGGACGCCGTCACGACCCGCTCTCGACCCTCACCCCCCGCGAGCACGAAGTTCTCGCTCTCATGGCTGAGGGTCGCACGAACGCCGCAATCGCATCCGCCCTCGTCATCGGCACGGGCGCCGTCGAGAAGAACGTGACCGCAATCTTCCAGAAGCTCGGTCTCGACGACTCCGGCACCGACCACCGCCGCGTGCTCGCGGTGCTCGCGTGGTTGCAGCGCTAGGCATGGCTTCCGTCACCGCGATCATTCGACGGGCGTTCTTCGGTCAGCGCCCCTCGTCGAACGTCTCCGACGCGTTTCGCAACATCGGGCAGCTCCAGTTCACCGGGCGCCTGGCAGACCCAGTGCCCTTCCATGGGCCGACCGAGCCCGTCGAGTTAGACGAGCGTGAACTCCCGTGGGAGCTGCGCGACGCGGAGTGAGCGTCGCCCGAGCAGTGTTAGAGAGGGGATGACGGGAATCGA
>JANONY010000157.1:0-7917 GCA_031421055.1 Actinomycetes bacterium
GTTGGTGGTCACGTCGAGCTTCACACCCTCGCCGTTCTTGAATTGTGTGGGGCCTGCGGTCGGCGCGAAATGGACCCCTGAGAAGTCTCTCAACGCAGCGGTCATAGAGATCGTCCACGTGCTTCGAGCGAGGATAAGGTCAGTGCTCGTTGCCTGAACGTTCACGACGCTGGTCCAGTCGGCTGGCGATCCGGCCGCCCCCACAATTGCCACGTACGTGTGGGGGTCGCCGCTGGTGAAGGGCTCGCCCGCGGCGATAGAGCAGGTTGTACCCGTCGTGCAGGTGCCGACCCGGGTACCAGCCGTCTTGTCGAAGATGTACACGGCGTATCCGGTGCCGCTCAGATCCTGATTGAGGCTTGCGTTGAAGGTCACGGAATCACCAGGCAAGAATGTCGACTTGCTACTCGTGAGCGTTACGAACCACGTTTGGCGAGCGATGGAGACAATGTTGCTGGTCGCTTGAATGTCTGCCAGTCGGCTAAAACTGGTGACGCCGGGCTTGGCCACGACGGCCACAATCTGATGAGCCGGACCGGTCGTGAACAGGTTCGTCACTGTCTTGAGGCAGGTCGATCCGCCAGCGCACGTCGTGAGGAGCGCCCCAGAGGTCTTGTCGAAGATGTAGATCTGGTAGCTGCCGCCGGTGTATCCGACGTCTTGGTTTGCTGTTGCGGTGAACGTCACCGCATCGCCCGGCAAAAACGTCGAACGGTCGGACGTCAGGACGACATTCCAGGGAGCGCGAGTGAGCGTGACAGTCGACGAGACCAAAGTAAGCACTTTGGCGACGTAGGTGTGCGCGGGACCGCTCGTGAAAGTCGTGGCTATCGCGCACGCCGTGCCCGTGGTGCAGCTCTTCAACGTCCTCCTGGTGGTCTGGTCGACGATGGTCAGCGTCGCCTTAGCCGCAGTGAGATCTGCGTTGACCGTCGCTATCAGGGTGGCGCTTTGGCCAGCCAAGATCTGAGTCTTATCGATGCTCAGAGCGACCGCGGTAATGGTCGGACCCGGAGTCGGGGTCGGGCTGGGGCTCGGCTTCCCGGCGAACGCCGGGGCGGCATCGAGCGACACTGCAGAAGCCAAAGTCGCGATGAGGGCCACGGTCGCGGTGACCGCCATCAGCCTGCGCGACGAGAATCGGATCGTGGACTTGAGCATGCGGGGGCCTTACGTCGAGGGGCAATGAACTCACCCTCCGGGGGCCAGTTGCAGCCTACGGCAACTGACAACTATTCACGACGTCCAAAAAACGGGGGCGCGAGTCGTTACGACCTGCCAGAAAGAGACGGTGCGATTCGGCATGACCTCAGCTCTGCCGGATACAACGGCGGCCGGTCGCTGGCCGCGAGCCGACGCCGCCAATAGGTCAACACGGACGGGTGGAAAGCGGTCTCGGTGACGGCGAACCCGCAGGCGCGCCTTAAACCGCCGAATTGTTCAGCAGTCTCCAAGGTAGATCGTCTCGCGCCGGGAGTCGTGATGTTCGGTGCCTCGCCAGCGGCCGAGCGAGACCCCGTGACGACTCAGCCTTTTACCACTCAGCCTTCGGCGGCTCAGCCGCGCAAAAGCATTGGCGTCATCGATGCAAGCGCTCAGTCAGCCACCGGAAGCCGCGGCCCGAGCGGTACTCGCGATAGCGGAGCGCGAGTTCGGGCCGATCGCCGGAGCCGATGTGCTTAGAACTCGCCTCGGATGGGCTCGAGAATGACAATCGGAATGTCGCGTTCGGTCTTGAGCTGATAGTCCGCGTACTCGGGGTAGAGCGAGACCATGTGGTCCCAGAGCGGCGGCTTCTCATCCGGCGTCGCGGTGCGGGCTGTCACGGCGAAATAGTCGGCGCCGACCTGAAGCCAAGCCGTCGGATTTTTGACCAGGTTCGGGTACCAGGCCGGGTTCTCATCCGACCCACCTTTTGACGCGACGAGCAACCAGGCGCCGTTGTGGTCCGCCCCAATCAGGCAGGTGCGACGCCACGTTCCGCTCTTTCGCCCCTTATAGGTAAGCAGCACGAGCGGGGCGCCGCCGCGGAACTCAGGTTTGGCACCATCGGTTGCGACGTACTCGTCGATCTGGTTCTTGACCCAGCGCTGCGTGTTGTCGATGACGTTGGTCGGGGCATCCATGATGCAACCGTACTTGCCCGGCGAGCGCGCTGCTTCAGCGGGCGAGCAGGCCGAGAAGCGCGTCCACGGTGCGCTGGTTGCGCGCCGTCGCGGTTGGGCCGAGCGATCTGGTGAACTTCGGTGGAATCGTGGTCGTGCTGAAGCCCGCAGGCATCCACTGGTAGACGGCGTGCTCGCCAATCACCACGACGTCAGGCGCGATATCTGGCGGTGGTTCGATGGATGCCGGCACGGAATCCATAAACACCACAAACAACCGAGACGGGTCGGTCGCAATCGCGCCAAGCGGATTCTGCGCCGCCCGCTCGAACTGCGCCGCCGTCAGCACGAGTACGCGCGGCGCCACCCCGAACTCTGCGGCGACGGCCTTTTCGATCTGCTCTGCAGAGAGCGACCCCTCAAACACGAGGTTGCCGCTCTGCAGGTGAGTGTGCACGTTCGCAGCGCCAAGCGACACGAACAACTCGCGAAGCGCGGCCATGCCAATGCGCTTCGAGGTGCCGACGTTGATGCCGCGCAGCAGTGCCACGCTGCGCTCACTCATGCGCGGGCAACGTGAGCATGCTCGCCGCGTGGGCCAGGAGGTCGTCGACCTCGAGCTGGTTGTAGCCGGTGCCCCAGGCCGTCGTTGCGAAGCGAACGCGGCGCAGGTCGGCGGGCCTCAGCACCGCGTCGGGGCCAGCAGCGATCGCCGCGCGCAGTACGACGAGAAAACGGTCGACTTCGTTGGCGTCATACCCTTGCTGGCGGCGACTGGGCGGGCCGAACGCAACGTGGTCGAAGTCGTCGGCGCTCAGCATCCCCACACGATACCCGGTGCCGCCTCGCGCCGCCCCGCGCCGCCACTCGCCAAACCCGCGCCACCCCGCGCCGCCTCGCGCCGAACCGGCGCGAACCGGCGAAAAGACATACAAAAACGCGTGGGAAGATGTTTTTTCGCCGGATGGGCGTCTCGAGACACGCTCGCCCTTGCCTAACCTTCGAATGTATGTTCGACTAACCGCATGCGATGGGACGGTCAAGCGATCAACGGCGAGCCGCAGACTAGCGCCTTGGTAAAGCTCAGCAACGTCGTTCGCAGCGTGCAGACTCCCGAGTTCGCCGGTATCACCTTTCACGAGGTGCTCGCGAAGTCAGCACTCAACCACGTGCCGGGCGGGAGCCGCTCGATGCCGTTCGCGTGGACGATCAACCCCTACCGCGGCTGCAGCCACGCCTGCGTGTACTGCTTCGCGCGCAACACGCACACCTATCTCGATCTCGACGCGGGCAGCGACATCGACAACGAGATCATCGTCAAGATCAACGTGGCGGACGTGCTCGCGAAAGAGCTGGTGAAGAAGCGCGATCAAATCACGGCCGTCGCTCTCGGCACCAACACCGACCCGTACCAGCGAGCCGAGGGGCGCTACCGACTCATGCCAGGCATCATTGCGGCGCTGACCGATGCCGGCACGTCCTTCTCCATCCTGACGAAGGGAACACTGCTGAGGCGCGATCTGCCTCTGCTCGTCGAGGCCAGCGAGCGAGTCACCGTCGAGCTGGCGATGTCGATCGCCGTGTTCGATGAGACCCTGCAAGACTCCATCGAGCCGGGCACCCCGACGGCGACGGCGCGACTCGCTACGGTGAGCGCCGTGCGAGAAGCCGGCCTCGACTGCTCGGTTTTCATGATGCCGATCCTCCCGTACCTGACCGATACCCGGGCTCACCTCGACGACGCGCTCGCGCAAATTCGCGAGGCCGGGGCGAGCTCGGTGCTATACACCGCCCTGCACCTGCGGTCCGGAACAAAGCAGTGGTACCTGCAGTGGCTCGAGCGCGAGCACCCAGAACTCGTCGAAAAGTACCATTTCATGTACTACGGCACCAACGCGTATGCGCCGAAGGAGTACCGAAAGTGGCTGGCGGCAAAAATCAAGCCGCTCATCCGCCGGCACGGTTTGGAACACGGGCAAGAAGACCCGGCCACCGGCGGCGTGCGCTCCTTGCCGAGACGTTCGCTGCTGCGGGATGCGGACGGACAGCTCGCCCCGATGGGCCCACTCATCGCAGAAGAACTGCCGCCTGCAACCGCGGCGCGAGCGATCACGCTGTTCTAACGGTGCGCGGGCGCCGAGATTCTCAGAGTTTTCAAGGCTTAACCCCTATCGCCAGCGCCACAATGAGCGTACTAATAGTGCATGCCCCCAAAACGGGGGGCTACTTCCCCGTCTATCTCTCACACTAAGGAGTGGCCATGGCTCTCACTGCTTCAACGTCGAAGCATGACATTTCCGCGCTCAGCGATGATCTTTTCTGCGTGCTCTCCGACACCGAAACGCTCGGGTTTGTGCACAAAGTGGGCGAAATTTACGTCGCACTTTCGGGCGACAATCTCGGCCATGCGGTCGAAATCGGCCAAACTCGCGCCTGGGATAGGGCCGTGCACATGGTTACGAGCTACTAGCTCGCTCACACGTTGACGTGCTGCGCCAACCACGGGATCGGGTTAACAGCTGAGCCGTCGGCCAGCCGAATCTCAAAATGCAGGTGCGGTCCGGTGCTCGCGCCCGTGTTGCCGACCGCGCCGAGGATCGCACCGCGTGCAATCGCGCTGCCGATTGTGTAGGGCATCGACCCGAAGGCGAGGTGGGCGTAGGTGCTGTACACCTCTTCTCCGTCAATCACGTGCTTGATTGTCACGAAGACGCCAAGGCCCCCAGAGGAGTTGGCCGCGTCGGTGACGATGCCGTCGGCAATCGCAACGACCTGGGTGCCCGCGCCTGGCAACCAGTCAACACCCTCGTGGAAGCTCGAGCAGGTGTCGCACGGAGGGGTGCGGTAGCCGAATCCGTCACTGAGGTCGGTGCCTGGCGCGATCGGCGACTGCACAACCGAAAAGTACTGCACCCCGTACTCACCTCGCTCAATCTCGACCACGGGCGCGATCGCGGCGACGGTGATCGTCTGGAACGACTGCTCCACGGCCGTCGCCTTCACCACTTCTGCCGAGGCGGGAAGCACCGGCATGCAGGTCATCAGACCCGCGAATGTCATGGCGCCAAGGCCGAGATGCACGCGACGCAGCCGAAGGAAGCTGGGGCCTTTGTGCGTGACGCAGGGTTTCGGTGTGATTTCTGGCGCGAAAATTTGCTGGGTACGCGGGTGGTTCAAGGTATAGCTCCGTCTTATTGCGGGCGCTGCGTTCGGCAGAACTACAGGCGCGGTGGCACACGTCGAGAGTGCGTATGTCATCGGTCAATGCGCGGTCGGGCCAGCGCGGTAATAACTACCTAACGCGACCTTTCTGGGCAGGTTGTGGCAAACCTCTGGCAATCCCGTGTGAGCGCCGAGCTGGCAACCGGAGCAGGATAGGAGCATGGAGAGTCCCGAAATTGTGCACGCGAGCGCCACAAAGCGCTTCGAGATCCACCTCGGCCGCGCGGTGATTGGCAGAAGCTACTACCGCCTAGAGGACGGTCGCCGCGTGTTTACACACACCGAGGTCGATCCCGATTACCAGGGTCACGGACTCGCTTCCCAGCTCATCCAGTACGCGCTGGATGCGACGCGCAACGAAGGGCTGCGCGTCGTCGCGCTGTGCCCGACGGTGTCAGCGTTCATCGCTAAGCGGCCCGAGTACCACGACATGATCGAGCAACAACACGAATGAAGCCACTGACCGAAGCCGAGATTCGTGGCTCATTCGTGAACGCCACCAAGGGAGAAATCGAGCGGATGCCGCTGCCTGGCCTCCACGAGGTCATCTGGGCGAGCCGCGAGTTTCTCGGCTGGCGCGACCCGGGCTCAGCACTGCGCGGCTACCTCGTGCACTGGAAGGCCGACCGACCGGTCGGCATCATGCTACGCGCCTCCGAGGTGGGCCTTCGACCGGGTATCTCGGCAATGTGCGCGCTGTGTCGTACCCCGCAGCCGTCGGGCCAAGTGACACTCTTCACGGCCCCTCGCGCCGGCGAGGCCGGCCGCAGCGGCAACAGCATCGGTACCTACATTTGCGACGACCTCGCCTGCTCATTCATCATCAGGATCGTGCCGACGAGCGTGCGAGCGCAGTCGCCAGACGACGTCGTCGCGGTGAGAGCGAACGGGTTACTCGAACGCCTCGAGGCGTTCGCCTCCGATGTCATGAAGACGGCCTAGGCCAGCCGCTCTGCCTCGTGCACGAGCTCTGGCAGCACAGAACGCATGTAGGGCTCCCACCAGATTCGCACGATGAGGGCAACTAGCCAGCCCCAGCGTTTGCGCGCGAAGAACGTGTAGCTCCAGTGCACGAGTGTGCCTTCCGGTACGGCGGTGAAGGTCCATTCGGCCCGTGCGTGGTCGACCAGACGGCTAAAGATTTTCTGGAAATCGGTGAGTTCGTAGGCGAAGAAGGCGTTCGGTTCGACGTCGGTGATTGTCTCGATGACGTGGCCGCCATCCGATAATTCCAGCCGCCGGGTCTGCCCGACGGTGTTCCACGGGCCCGACTGGTCTGCGACACGCACCGTCGCCGGCAGCGGGCCGAACCGCGGGTAGAAGCGGGCCGGGTCGATGGGCGTCAAGACGCCCCAGGTGAATTCGAGGGGCGCTCTCGCGACGAGTTCAACAGTGGCACCTTGGTCGGTCATGACCCCAGCGTAGTGAGGGCTTGACAGCGCGAGATCGCAGCGTAGTATCTAACCAAGCGTTTCTATAACTGATTAGTTATGAAAGGATCCGATGGACGTCGACGAGCTCAGCCCGGTATTCGCGGCCTTGGCCGACCCGACGCGCCGTGCGATTCTGCACCGGCTGACGGCGGGCGACGCAAGCGTCGCGCAACTCGCCGAGCCGTTCGCCATGAGCCAGCCGGCGGTATCGAAGCACCTCAAAGTGCTCGAGACGGCGGGGCTCATCTCGCGTCGGCGCCACGCCACCGCCCGCTACAGCCACCTCGAGGCGGCACGACTGAAGGAGGCGACCGAGTACATGGAAAAGTACCGCCACTTTTGGAACGAAAGCTTTGACCGACTCGACGCCGCGCTCTCCGACTACCTACAAGCAGAACAGGAAGACACCAATGACTAACTCCGACACCTACCTTGACGTCACACGGGCGTTCAACGCGCCGCGCGACCTCGTCTGGCGCTTCTGGACCGAGCCGGAGCTGGTCGCTCAATGGTTCGGGCCACACGCGGTGCACTCGCCCGTCGACAAGATCGAAATCGACATGCGCGTCGGCGGCGTGTGGAACATCGTGATGGTCGACAACGACAGCGGCGAGTTCTACCCGGTGATCAGCGAGCTCACCGAAGTGGTCAAGCCTGAATACTTCAAGGGCGTCGAAAAGGGCGACCCGGCGCGGGGTTTCGCCGAGCTCATGCAGCTGCATGTGCAATTCCACGACCACGGCGAGAAGACTCGCGTGACTCTGCACCAGGGACCATTCACCGAAGAGTTCCGCGACATGACCGATGTGGGCTGGGAGGAGTCATTCGTCAAGATGGACGCGCTGTTCGAGGCGGGAGTCGCGTGAGCACCGTCACCTCGAAAGACGGCACGTCGATTGCATTCGAGAAGGCCGGCAGCGGCCCGGCGCTCGTACTCGTCGACGGGGCCATGTGTTACCGCGAGTTTGGACCAGCGAGGGATGTGTCGAAAGCCCTCGAAGACGAATACACGGTCTACATCTACGACCGCCGCGGTCGCGGAGAAAGCGGCGACACGCTCCCCTACAACGCTGACCGCGAGATCGACGACCTCGCCGCCGTCATCGCCGCAACCGGAGGCGAGCCCTACGTCATGGGGCAGTCGTCTGGCGCTGCGC
>JANONY010000158.1:0-5272 GCA_031421055.1 Actinomycetes bacterium
GGCAAGGAGGGCAATCACCACAACGAGTTGGGTCACGCTCAACACGCTCGCTGCACGCAGGTCGAGAAACTCGGTCGTGAGCACCCAGATCTCGGTCTCAATGGTGCCAAATGTGCCACCGCCGAGTACAAGCACCACACCAAACGCCGTCGCGCAAAACAGGAAGACGATGGATGCCGCAGACACCACACTCGGCAGCAGTCGCCGCAGCGTGACGGTGCGAAACACTCGCGCCGGCGACGCCCCGAGTGCGCTGGCCGCCTCTTCTTGGCGCGGGTCGAGCGACTGCCAACTCGCCCCGACCGTGCGCACCACCACCGCGACATTGAAGAAGACGAGTGCCATCAGGATGGCGACGAAGCTGCCATCGAGTGGAGTGTCGCGCAGCAGGGTACGAAAAGCGATTCCGACCACCACCGTCGGCAGCACGAACGGCACGATCACGAGTGCTCTGAGAACGCGTTGCCCTCGAAAACGAAGGCGGTACAGCACGTGCGCGATCGGCAACCCGAGCGCGACGCACGCCACCGTCGCGATGCTCGCTTGCGCGAGGGTAAACCCGACGACGCGCAGCGTGCGGGGGCGGCTGAGGGCCTCGGCGAAACCTCCGAGGCCATCAGCGAAACCGAGCCAGATCATGTGCGCAACCGGCCACACGAAAAAGATCGCGACAAAGGCCAGCGGCACGAAGGCCGCCGCCGCTATCGCCGGCGCTACTACGGCGTTGCTATGTCTGCCCATTCGGCCAGCCACTTCTCGCGGTTCGCGTCAATGTCGGCTGGGTCGATGAAGAACGGATCGCTCGCCGTCGGATACGCGTCCCAGCCCGTGGGCAGTGTGGCCTTCGAGTTCACCGGGTACACGTACATGTTCTCTGGAATGTCGTTCTGCACCGTCGGCGAGAATAGAAAGTCGACGAGCTGCTTGGCCTCTGTCGAATGCCGTGTGCCTGCGATGACGCCAGCGAATTCAGTCTGACGGAAGCACGTTTCAAGCAGGGCACCGGTTGTGCCAGCCGGCTCAAACGGCGGCGAGGATGCGTAGCTCACCACCAGCGGACGGTCACCCTCGCTCGACGGGCCGCTGAAGTCGACGTAGTAGGCGTCACTCCAACTCGCCGCGATTCGGGCCCCATTCGCGATCAGATCGACCCAGTATTGCTGCCAGCCCTCGTCGCCGCTCGCCGCGACCGTTGCCAGGAGAAACGCGAGTCCGGTCGAACTAGTGGTCGGCGCCTCGACCACGAGCAGGTCTTTATAAGCGGGGTCGATCAGGTCATCGAGGGTTGCGGGCTCTGCGAGCCCGGCCTCGGTGAACCACTCGTGATCGACGTTGACGCACACGTCACCACTGTCGATGGGGGTGAGAAATTCGCCGCCAGAGGCTGGGGGTAGCAGGAAGGCTGCTTCGGCATCCGTCAGATCCTTCGATACATACGGCTCGAGCACGCCGTTATCGGCCGCGCGGCTCGCGAAGGTGTTGTCGATGCCGTAGACGACGTCGCCCAGCGGCGAGTCTTTGGTCAGCACAAGCTTGTTGACGAGCGCGCCGGCGTCGCCCGCGGCCTGAACCTCAACAACAATGCCGGTCTGTTCAGTGAACTTCTCGAGTGTGCCCTCGCTGAGCGCGAAGCTGTCGTGCGTGATCAGTACGAGCGTGACCGGTTCGTCGCTCGCGGTCGGGGCGCACCCGGCAAGCAGGAGTGTCGCAGCAATCGCGACGGGGATAATTTTTTTCATTGCGTGCTCTCTCTGGTGAGGGGGCACGGGATTGTCAGAGCTGCCTCCCTGCGCCGGCATGATCCGGATCAGGTTCGACGGTCGAAGCTTCGATCAGCTTCCTCTCAGCCCGGCTCACCGGACTCCCGTGTTCACCACGAGCCTAGCTGTTTTCGTAAAACAGGAATGTGTGTGGCCACTGGGGTGCACGCGACTCTGGGGCGGTGCTTGAGTTCTCTTCTGCACCATCTCCACCACAAGTTCCTGTTTTGCGAAAGCACACACAACATGCGGGGCTTGCGGGTACGTGCGAGGGCCGGCGCGCGATTCTGTCGGCATGCGATCACCACACTCGACCATAGAGCGGCTCGGCGGCATCGCAACCCGCCGACAATTGCTGGCGCACGGCCACACCGGCTACCAGCTGACCGCCGACGTGCGGCGCGGCCGAATCGACCGGGTGCGACGAGGGTGGTACGCGACCGCCGAGACCGACCGGACGGCCCGGGAAGCCGTGAGAATCGGCGGACGACTCTCGCATTGCTCTGCGGCGGCAAGCTACCGACTGTGGTCGGGCTTCGATAGCCGCATCCATGTCACCGTCAGCCGCGGGGCATCGCGCCTGCGAAAGCCGCGCGCGCAGGGCCCCACGGTAGTCGTGCATTGGGTGCGGCCCGGTCGCCAAGACCTCAGCTCGCGAGAAACGTGGCGCGTCAACGTGGGCGAGTGCCTGCGCGGCGTGGTGGCGACGTGCGACCGCGAGACCGCGATTGCGTGTCTGGATACGGCGATGACGACGTTGGGGCTGACCGGTGACGACATCCGCGAGATTTTTGCGAACGTGAGCGCGAGGATGCGTCGCCGGGCTGCCCAAGCGCGGCCAGGCAGCGACTCGGGTCTCGAATCGATCGCGCGGCAACGCCTTGCCGACCTCGCGCCGCTGCAGCAGGTGTCCATCGACGGTGTCGGCGACGTCGATCTGCTGTTCGCCGGTCGTGTCGTGGTCGAGATCGACGGTTTCGCCTACCACGGATCCCGCGACGACTTCGAGCGCGATCGGCGCCGCGATGCGCGACTCGTCGAGCTCGGATACGTTGTGCTGCGCTTCAGCTATCGGCAAGTGACCGAGGAATGGCCGATGGTCGAGCGCGTCATCCGAGCGGTGGTCGCCCGAGCCGCCGCCGATGCTTTCGCAAAAAAGGAATAGATGGGGCCGCTGTTACCGCAAGCCACACCATTCGCGAGCTGGGGTCACTCAAGCCACTCTGACCACACACATTCCTGTTTTACGAAAACAGTGCTAGCGGGCGGTGTCGGCGCTGATGCGCTGGGCGACGTAGATCGGGATGATCGACACGAGCACGAGCACGACCGCGATCACGTTGACAATCGGCGCCTGGTTGGGCCTAAACAGGTTGTCGAGAATCCACAAAGGCAGAGTCTTATCCCCTGCACCGGCCGTAAATGTCGTGACAATGATCTCGTCAAACGACAGCGCGAACGCGAGTAGCCCGCCGGCCAACAGCGCAGACCGGAGCTGCGGAAAGGTGACGAGGCGAAACGTGGTCCAGATGCCGGCGCCAAGATCGGCGGATGCCTCTTCGAGCGAGGTTCCCATGCGCCGCAATCGCGCGATGACGTTGTTGAACACGGTCACGACGCAGAAGGTTGCGTGGGCGATGATGATGGTCGCAATGCCGAGGCGCACATCCAGAATCGTTCGAAAGAAGTTGTTGAGCGCGATGCCGGTGACGATTCCAGGCAGCGCGATCGGCAAAATGACAAGCAACGAGACGACGTCGCGGCCGAAGAATCGGTGCCGCTGCAGGGCGAGCGAGATGAGGGTGCCGAGCACAAGCGCGATCGCCGTCGACGCGAGCGCAATGCCAACGCTCGTGCGAAGGGCGTCGAGGGCGCCCTGGTTCTGAAATGCGCGTGCCCACCACTCGAGAGTGAAGCCGGGTGGAGGCCAGGTGAGGTTGGTGCTGGTCGAGAACGAGTTGATGAACACGACGCCGAGCGGAAGGTAGATGAGCGCGAGCACGATTACGGTCATGCCGCCGAGCACGCCTGTGGTCAGTCGACTGAGCCGCATTAGAGATTCTCCAGAGCGCCAGAGCGGCGAACCGCAGTGAGGTAGATGCCCATGATTCCGATCGGGATAAGTGCGATCGCCGCAGCGAGCGGCAAATTGTTGGCCGCGCCAACATTGGTGTACACGAGGTTGCCGAGCAGCTGGCTGGCGCCACCGACAATGTTGACGGTGATGTAGTCACCGAGCGACAACGAGAAGCTGAAGATTGAGCCGGCGATGATCGCGGGCCAGAGCATCGGCAGCACGACGAGCCACAGAGTGCGGCCGGTCGACGCGCCGAGGTCGCTCGAAGCTTCGAGCAATGAATTCGGTACCCGCTCAAGCCCAGCGTAGATCGGCAGAATCACGTACGGCAGCCAGAGGTATGCGAGCGTGATGATCGTCGCCGGCAGACCGTAGCCAGGCGAGTTGCCGCCAGAGACTGCGTCGGCAACTCCGCCCTCGGCGAGCACAGAGCGCCAGGCGTACGCCTTGACGAGATAGCTCGCCCACAGCGGCATGAGAACCGCAATCACGAGGATGCGCTGCAACCGCGGCGAGGCAATCTTCGCCATGTAGAACGCGATCGGCAGCGCAATGATGATGTCGATGATGGTGACAAGAATGGCGACACTCACCGTGCGAAGCGTCACGGTTTGGTAGAGCGCTCCGGTGACAACGGTGATGATGTTGTCGAGGTTCCAGGTTTGGGTGATCTCGCCCGTGAAGCTGTCGACCGTCCACAGCGCAGTGATCAGCAGCGCGGCGAGCGCGACGATGTAGACGAGGACGAGCCACAGCAGGGGAGCTGAAAGCAGCAACACCAAGCGTGCTCGCGCGTGCGTACTGAGAAATGTAGAGACTTTGCGTGCTGCGGTCACCCGAGGAGGGGCAACCGCAGCACGCTCAGTCACTGTGACGGTCGGTGTCACTTAGCCCTTGATTTCCGACCATGCGGTGGTCCACGCGGCGTAGTCGGTGCACTCGACATCCGTGCGCCCGTCAAGGCACTCGGCGATCGGTGTCGACCAGTACCAGATCTGCGACGCGTAGTCGGCGTCACCTGCGTGGAAGACCTCGCAGTCTTCGCGGAAGTCGCACGCTGCGTCGCTCGACGGTGCTTCACCGAAGTAGCCTGTCGCGGCGGCGTTGGCTTCCGGGCTCGCGATGTAGTCGAGCCACGCATATGCGCAGTTGGGGTGCGCCGACTCTGAGCCGATCATCCAGGTGTCTGACCATCCGGTCGCGCCCTCTTCAGGCAGTGTCACGGCGGTGTTGCCCGTCGACACGTAGTTCTGGATTACCTGCCACGTCGTGCCGACTACGCTGTCACCGGTCTCGAAGGCCTGGATCTCTTTGAGGTAGTCAGACCAGTATTCGCCGATGCTCAAGCGCTGCTCTTTGAGCAGCACAACTGCCGCGGCGAGCTGCGCCTCGTCGAGCGCGTACGGATTCGTGATCCCGAGCTCTGGTTGGTGAG
>JANONY010000159.1:0-5717 GCA_031421055.1 Actinomycetes bacterium
CGAAACGCCGCTCGCACTCGGCTCCGATACCGGTGGGTCAATCCGCCAGCCCGCAGCCGTCACCGGCTCGGTCGGCGTCAAGCCCACCTACGGCGGAGTGTCGCGCTACGGCGCCATCGCGCTCGCCTCGTCGCTCGACCAAGTTGGCCCGGTCACGCGCACGGTGCTCGATGCTGGCCTACTGCACGATGTCATCGGCGGCTTCGACAAACGCGACAGCACCTCGCTGCGTGACGAGTGGCCGTCGTTCGCCGAGGCCGCGCGTTCTGGTGCGGCTGCTGAGACGCTCAAGGGCTTGCGCGTTGGCGTGGTTAAAGAGCTCGACGCGCCCGGCTTCCAGCCTGGCGTCTCGCAGCGCTTTCACGAGACGCTGGAGCTGCTCTCCTCGGCTGGCGCCGAAATCGTCGAAGTCGGCGCGCCGAACTTCGAATACGCCGTGGCTGCCTATTACGTCATTCTGCCCGCCGAGGCGTCGAGCAATCTCGCCAAGTTTGACTCCGTGCGGTTCGGTCTTCGCTCGAAGGTCAGCGGAACCGTTGAGGACGTCATGGCCGCTACCCGCGAAGCCGGCTTCGGCGCCGAGGCGAAGCGCCGCATCATTTTGGGCACGTATGCGCTGAGCGCCGGCTATTACGACGCGTACTACGGCAGTGCGCAAAAGGTGCGCACGCTGATTCAGCGCGACTTCGCCTCGGCGTTTGAGAAGGCGGATGTGCTCGTCTCGCCCGCCGCACCGACCACCGCCTTCAAGCTCGGCGAGAAGATCGACGACCCACTGGCGATGTATCTCAATGACGTGACGACGATTCCGGCGAACCTTGCTGGCATCCCGGGCATGGGACTGCCGATGGGTTTGGCGCCGGAAGACGGATTGCCAACCGGCTTCCAGATCATGGCGCCGGCTCACGAAGACGTGCGACTCTACCGCCTCGGCGCGACTCTTGAGCGCTTGCTCGAAGAGAAGTGGGGGCACACGCTGCTCAGTCGGGCGCCCGCGCTGGTCTAGCCTGTCGAGACCGCGCCGCGCGCCCTAAACGCCACCATGCTCATGCGATTGCCGCAGCGCACGCTACAAAATTGCTTGGATGCATTGCGCGAGAGATCGAGCAGCACACCCTCGCAGTCGAAGGCCTCGCAGACCCGCATGCGGACGGTCTCTTGCGAACGAATCACGTCGACGAGAGCGAGCGCGACCTCCACTCGGATGCGCTCGGCGAGGGGCGCACTGTCATCGGTGGCGTGCAGGTGCCAGTCGAATCGGTCGTGCTTGATCAGGTATGGAAGAGCGCCAGCATCACGCAGCATGCGGTTGACCTCTGGCACAGCGTCGTCGGTTGGCAGCCGCCACACCCGGGCGAGCGCATCACGCGTCGCGACCACCTCGGCCCGCTCGGCCTCGTCACGATCGAAGCGCCCGGAATAGCCGTGTTTGTCGAGCAGTGCCGTCAACTGAGTGGTGCTAGCCAGTTCGTCGTCACCGGAACGAGAAGCCTCGGGCGCGCTGTTGATCAGGTCGACAACGAAGTCGAGCATGATCTCGGTGTCAGGGGCAAAATGCAATTTGACTCCTTACTCGCTCGGTTCTAGTGTCAGGACTATAGGCCAATGTAGACCACGACGGCAGCCAGACAGGAAAACTCGTGAAGCGCGCAGCGACCGGCCCTGGTCTCGTCATCGCGGTGCTTGCGGCGTTCGCGTTCGGAACTTCTGGCGCGCTGATCAAACCGCTGCTCGAATCCGGGTGGACCCCCGCCGCCGCCGTCACTGTGCGTGCCTTCATTGGCGGGCTCGTGTTGCTTCCCGTCGCCATCGTGTTGCTGCGCGGCCGGTGGCACGCGGTTTGGCGCGGCCGATGGCGCATCGTCGTGATGGCCCTCATCGGCGTCGCTGGCACGCAGTTCGTCTACTTCGCCGCCGTGCAGCGCGTGCCGGTGAACACCGCGGTTCTTATCGAATACATGGCGCCCTTACTGCTTGTTCTGTTCGTGTGGGCGCGCACACGCCGCGTTCCGCACGCGGTCGTTCTCGTCGGCTCGGTCGTAGCGCTCGCCGGACTCGTGCTCGTCGTCTCGCCCGGTGGCTCGGGCGGCCTCGACCCGCTCGGGCTCGTGTTCGCTGCGCTTGCGGCGGTGGGATGCGCGATCTACTACATTCTCGCGGCCCGCCCAAGCGACGGGCTGCCGCCGATCGCTTTCGCCTCCTTCGGGCTCCTCGGTGGAGCGCTATCGCTCGGCGTCGTTGGGCTTGTCGGTCTCGTGCCGTTTGCCGCGAGTTTCAGCGACGTGGCAGTGCTCGGCACCACCTCGCCTTGGTGGGTGCCGCTTCTAGTCGTCGCGGTCGTTGGAACCGCTTTTGCCTATGCAGCGAGCATCACGGCGACCGAGATACTCGGTTCGCGGGTCGCGTCGTTTGTCGGTTTGCTCGAGGTGGTCGCCGCCGCCTTCTACGCGTGGTTGCTGCTGGGGGAGTCGCTCACGCTCGCCCAATTGTTCGGTGGAGTGCTGATCCTCGTCGGCATCGGCTTCGTGCGCTCAGCAGACACGGCTGGGCCAGGGCCAGCCCTCGAGCCGGGCGCAGAACCTGAGCACGAGCCGGTGGTCAGTGCCAAGCCCAAGCCCACCAGCTAGCTGACTAGGAGGATCGCGCAAGCGATCCAGCGACGCCAGCGCCGAAGGAGCCGTGTCATGCGGCCTGTGCCTAGTAGCCCCTGACGGTGACGGTCACGTCGTACGGCGCACCTTCGGGGGAGGTAAGCGTGACTCCTTCGCCGAACAGTTCGCTGCGGTGCACAACGCTCGACAGTGTCAGTGTCTCCGGGCCCCGATCATCGTAGCTCGTGCAATCGGCACTGTCGCCGGTCGCTGTACCGAAGCCCTGCACCATCCGCAGTTCGATGGTTATCGGCACAAGCTCGCCCAAGTACGCGTCATTGAACAGCTGACCGGTACGTACCAGTCTCGTGCCCACGATGCAGCTGCTGTCTCTGCTAAAGGCACCACCCACCGTGCTCGTGCCAACGGTGATGCTGAATGGGCTCAGGTAGGTGAGGATGTCGGGGCCGGGCCGATCAATCGAATAGTCGACCGAGAGGTTCGTTAGTTGGCCGGGCGTGGTGATGAATCCGTACGCCCAGCGCGTCGGGTATAGATTGACGTTCCAGACCGCTCGCGTGCCTGCCTCGTCGACCAGTTCAACGTCGATCCAGTAGGAGCCGCCAGCGCAGGTGCGGGCGAAGGTGATTCGCGCTGCTCCGGCGCTGGATCCAGTTTTCTCTGTCTCCGTCGATGGTAGGAAGCAGTCACCTTCCAGCGTCGCCGTGTATGTCACTGGCCGATCGGTGTTCAGGGAAAAGCCAAGGTCGTAACCGAAGATGCCGTAGGTGCGGGTTGCCGTTATCTCCTGGAATGTATCCATCTGCGGAAGATCGGGCACCACCCGATCCGGCCGCCCTTCGCTGCTTGAGCTGATGAACCACTCAGAGCGGCCGTTGAGATTGCCCTGCTCCCAATCGACGCGCAACCGCGCGGAACCGGCAGAGGTTTCTCGGGTTGGCGGGTCGCAGCTTCCGAACGAGGAACCGCAGAGGCCAGCACCGACTCGAATTGTCGCGAGTGACACGTCGTAGTAGCTCGGTTCTGGCAGCACACAACTGCCGTAGCAAACCTCACGATTGAGCCTCAGCATGCTCGAGGTGAAGGTCTCAGTCTCACCCTGGGTCACCGCGCTCGTCACCACGATGTCGCCTCGCGTACCCCTGGTGAATGACCCGAATAGGTTCGGCCGACACAGGGTTGCGTCGACGAGGTCAGCACTCGGCACCACCGCGCCTTCAACGGATGGCCCACTCCAGATTCCGCAGCCTTCACCCTCGCGCGTCCTGGCCCTGAGCTCGACGGAACCTGCCGCCATGGTTCGGGTCAGATTGACGGCCTCCACCGACACCCGTGCCACTGTTCTGTCTGGTGTCTGCAGAACGGTCTCGCTCTGCAGAAGCGCGGTTCTCCAGTTCCAGCTCGGTGCATCCGGATTTGTCCAGGTAATGCACACGACAATGGTCACGCCCTCGGGCACCCAAAAACTTGCGGAGGTGCGCTTGGTGTAGGCAGGCTGATAGCGGTGTGCCGCAAGGTAGGACGCGCTCACGTCTGCGGTTGCTATGTCGGCAAGCCAGGGCAAATCCGACCCGCCTCGACTGCTGGCACAGCTTGCTTCAGCGCCCTCACCTACCTGCCAGGCCCGAATGCTCACGCTCTGCGATGGTATGTGAGGCGCGGACGCAAAGACGATGCTGTCACCGAGCGGCACAACCCGCGTCGGGGGTCTGGTGCGGTCATCCGGAAGCATGAAGCGGTTGGTGAAGGTGGCGGTGCGGTCGAAGATGTCTACCGCCGTGATCTCGGTCGTGTATGCCGTGTACGGATCAAGATCGGGCAGAACAGTGCAGTATTGGGGACGAAGCCAGAGCCCGTCGCGGGGAAGGCCGGCGGCGAGGCCCGCCTCCCACGTCGCACGAACTTCTGCAGTCGTGAGCAACACGACCGTCTGCACCTCGGCTGGCCGAGAATCCGGCCAGTAGCGCATCGTGATCGTTGCCGGCGCGTTCGTGCTGACGCCGTACGGCAGATCACGCGCGCCGTGGTCTTGTGGTTCGCAGTAGACGAGCCTGGACAGGCTGTCTTCCAATGCGGCCGGGTTGGCGCCCCCGATCACGTACAGCTCAGGCGGAGCAACTATCGGCAGGATCGTGCTGTGCAGTCCATCCGGGCAACCGGATGGCGTGCTGCCGTCGCGAGGGGCGCAGTCGTCGCCTGCTGATTCATCCGTTTCTTCGACCGGCGCAATCTCTACCGGGTCGGCACTCACGCCCGGGTCATCTGCCTCGGCCATGGCGTCGAGCATTGCCCGGATGCCCGGATCGAGCCCCCAGTCATTCCCCACCGGCACATCGATTCGGCCGATCGCCCGGCTGGTGTCGATGGTGTTCGGGTCGCCGTCTGAATCCATTGGCGGTGCTTCGTCGCCGAACCCGACCGGCTCAAGCACGGGAACACTCTCGAACTTCTGCTCGGCAATCACCGTTTCCGGGGCGGCGAAAGCAGTGCCGACGAAAGCCGCACCCACGCCGACGGCGAGAACGGTGACGGACGCGATCAATGGGCGAAGCCAGCGACGGAAATTCATGATGCCCTCCGACTATCCGAAAAATTTGTACGAAAGGTTGACGGTCGCGGGCGCGCTCATGTTGCCGGCGGAATCGTATGCCCGGAAGGTGAAGGTAATTGTTCCTTCGGGGGTGCCGTCTGGCGGGTCGTACGGCAACTGCCATGCCCCGCCGACCTGGTTCATTGTTGCACTGCCACTGTGGGCACCACTCCACGAGACACTCACCCCAGTCACCCCAACGTTATCTACCGCCGAAACATGAAGAACGGTGGTATCCGCGTTCCAAATGGGATTCGGATCGGCCGATGCCCCCGCCTTGGGGATGGTCGGCGCGGTCGTGTCGCCCGGTGCCGGTTGTGGCGCAGCGCCGGGCGGGGGTGCGGGAGTCGGCTCGGGGGCCGGTGCCGGTGCCGGGGTGTTCGCGGTGACGATCGGCAGGTAGCATCCGCTGACCACAAGCGAGTCGATGGCCGGCTGATCCCCGTCGACGACCACGACAGAGGCCGGCACCCAGACGGTGCGTCGGTAGTCGTAGGGGTCGCGCACGGCGAGGT
>JANONY010000160.1:0-7381 GCA_031421055.1 Actinomycetes bacterium
GTGGCCACCACCCAGTCCTGCAGCTTGACCAGTTCCCCCTGAAGCCGCAGCAGCTCGCGAAAGTAGGTGCGGCGGTCGCGCTTATCGGGGGCCTCCGCTAGGGACGGAGGTGAGCGCTGCTCGATGCTATTGGTTCGCTGAGAGCTTTGCAACTAGACCTCATGTTCTGTCCTCCTTCGTCTCGGTCCCTTTTGCTGCCGACAGAACGCATCCCAATGGCGAAACATGACGTAAAGCTACGACAGATGAATCTGTGTGACGACGGGCTTTGAGCCGGTCACGCCCGCCGACATACCCTCGTAACGACGAAGGCACGCAGCAGAAGCGCCACTGCGGCCTCTACGCCGCAATCGAGCTGGTCGAGTACGCCATCAACTAGCCGCAACCCGCGCCTGCTCCACCCCCACGTCATACCCGGGCCGCGGCCACTGCGGGTCGAGCCCGCGCAGCGCGTCGAGCATGAGGGTCTGCACGGCCAGTCGCGCGTACCACTTGTGATCGGCGGGCACGACGTGCCAGGAAGCCAGAGCGGTCGACGTGCGCGCGAGCGCGATCTGGTACGCCTCCATGTAGTCAGGCCACAGCAGTCGCTCGTCGACGTCGCCCGGGTTGTACTTCCACTGCTTGGTCGGGTCGGCGAGCCGGGCGATCAGTCGCGCCTTCTGCTCTTCTGGCGAAATGTGCAGCATGACCTTGATCACGGTCGTGCCGCCGCGAACGAGTGAATCTTCGAATTCGTTGATCACGCCGTAGCGCGACTCGATCGCCTCGGGGGTCGAAAATTTGCGCACCCGGTGAATCAGCACATCCTCATAGTGCGACCGGTCAAAGACCCCAAGGAACCCCGCCTGCGGCAGCTCCCGGCGGATCCGCCAGAGAAAGTCGTGCGCCTTCTCTTCATCGGTCGGCGCCTTGAAAGAGTGGATCATCATGCCCTGCGGGTTAAGGCCGCCGAAGACGTGCGCCAAGATTCCGCCTTTGCCAGCGGTGTCCATCGCCTGCAGCACGAGCAGCACACTGCGGGTGGCGCCGAAGCGGCTCTCGGCGAACAGTCGCTCTTGTAGTTCGGCGAGCTCGGCCACCCGCTCGGCCAGGAGCGCGCTGCCGCGAGCCTTGCCGAACTTCACTCCAGGAGTCGACCCTGGGTCAACCGAGGCCAGTTCGAAGCCAGGCCCGACGCGCAAAGATTCATGCATGCTGCAACGCTAACGCGGCAGGGGTACTTCGATCAGAACGGTGGCATCGGATGGGGTCAGGGCCGCATCCAATTGCCCCCGGTTCTCGACGCGGCGGTACTCCCACCCGTAGGCCAGAGCCAGCGCCTCGAACGACACACTCTGCGCTGTCAGTAGCACGCGCTCGAAGTCGTCGGCGCGTGCGGTGCCCGCGACCTCGAGACTGTCGAAGAGGGTTCCGCCGCCGTCGTTGGCGACGATCACTTGAATGCGCGGTCGAGCCTCTGCGGTGCCGAACAATAGCGCTCCTGCATCGTGCAGCGCGGCGAGGTCGCCGAGGAGAACGCGCGTGATGCCGGGGCCGTCAAGTGCGAGAGCAATTCCGATGCCGGTGGCGATCGTGCCGTCGATTCCGGAGAGCCCGCGGTTGGAGTGCACGCTGATCTTCTTGCCAGGCACAACCCGGTCGGCCTCACGGACGAGCCGCGACGCACCGAGCACCAGTCGGTCGTGCGGCCAGGTCATGCGCCACACCGCTTCGACCAGCGCGCGCCGAGTGATTGGTGCGCGCAGGCCGGCGAGCACGGCTCGGCCAAACGCGGCCTGCGACTTCGGATCGTCGGCGATTGCAATCGCAATGTCTGGCGCGTTGTGCTGCTCAAGCAGCACCCGCGAACCGACGACCCACTGGCCGACCCATGCTTTGGCGCCGGGCACAGCATCGCCCTCAACAGAAATCGCCTCGGTGAACGTCGACGCGGCACGCCCGGGGTTGTAGGCCTCAACGCCCGGCATGGTGACGACAATCGTCTCAACGCCCTCCCGCTGAATCAGGGCGGGCACCTCACGACTCAGTGTCGGATGCCCGAACACCACCACCCGATCGATCGCATCGCCGAACCCGGGTTGCGACAGCAACTCGCGCCACGCGACGCTGAGGTTCGGGCCGAAGTGTGCTCCGCTCGAAACCTCGGCGAACAGCGGAGCGCCGAGCGCTCGCGCCGCGTCTTCTGCCCGCTCGCCCGCGCCGTGGCCGGCGACGACGACGGTGCCCCCCGCAGCGCGGATTGGGATTTCGACAGGCTCAATCCGCTCTGCGGTTTCGACAGGCTCCATCCGCTCTGCGATTTCGACAAGCTCAATCCGCTCGAGCGCGTCGGAGAGCGGCTCGCGAAACGCAAGGTTGAGCTGCACCGGCCCCAAGCGCGCGGCCGTCACAGCGTCGCGAGCGAGGGCGGCGGCGGCCTCGGGCTCGCCGTCTTCGCCGGTGGGGGCTGCCACATCCCACGAGACGTGCACGGCAGTGCCGAAGATTCCCGGTTGTTGCGTGGTCTGATTGGCGCCGATGCCTCGCAGTTCTTCTGGGCGATCGGCGCTGAGCACGATCAGCGGCACGCCGGAGTGGTGGGCCTCGAGCACCGCGGGGTGCAGGTTGGCGACCGCGGTGCCCGAGGTCGTGATTACGAGCACGGGGGTGCGAGTCTCGACCGCGAGTCCGAGGGCGAGAAACCCTGACACACGTTCGTCGATGCGCACCCTCAGCCGCAACCGCCCCGCCCGCTCGAGCGCGGCGGCGGCGAGCGCGAGGGCTTGCGAACGCGAGCCAGGGCTGAGTACAACATCTCGAACCCCTAGGGCCACGAACGACGAGAGTAGTGCGTACGCGAAAGCGCTCGCCGCTGAATTACTTTTCAGCGGGCGGGTCATCGTCGAGGTCCGAAAGCTCCTGCTCGAGTTGGCGAATGCGCTCGTTCTGCTCTTCTTCTCGCCCTAGCCCCGCCAAAAAGGACGGGTCGTCGTCTGGCGCAACCGTGCGCCGCTGCGGTGCATCGCCGCGCGGCGCCTTACCGACCGCGAACCACAAAAGTGCGCCAAGAACCGGGATGAGGGCGATGAAGAACCACGCGCCCTTTGGCACGCCGCGAGCGCGCCGCGCGTCGGTGAGAACAACGTCGACGACGGTGAAGATCGTGACCGCGACCGCGACCGCCGCGAGCACGAACAGCAGTTTCGTCATGGACCGATTCTACGTCTCTAGCCTCAACCTAGACTGGGCGAGTGAAACCATGGCTCGTGTACTCGCTGGTAAGGCTTGGTTTGTTCGCCGCCGTTTTTGCGCTGCTCTACGGCGTGCTGAACTTCGAGCCGTGGCTTGCCGCGGTCATCGCCGCAATCGTCGGCCTGTGCCTTGCCTACTTGTTCTTTCGCCCGCAGCGCGACCGGGCGATCAGCATGATCGTTGCCAAGACTGAAACGCGCGGCGACGAGCTAGCCGAAGATCGCTAGAACGCTATGGCCCACGCGAGTGCGAGGCCAAACAGCAGCGTCGTGATCGTGGTGAGGCGAAGGGCAATGACCAGCTCGCCCGGCGTCTTGCCTGTCATGCCGATCAACACGGCCGGTAGGGCAGCGAGCAGCGCGAAGTAGACGTAGCCGGCCTTGTCGTAGAACAGCACGAAGAATGCCAAGGCCACGAACGGCAGCACCATCAACACCGCATAGGAGATGCGCGCGGGTAGGTCGCCGATCAGCACTGCGAGGGTGCGCTTGCCTGCCGCCGCGTCGTAAACGCGATCGCGCACGTTGTTGATCATCAGGGCGGCGCAGGCGAGAAGGCCGGCGGCGGATCCGGCGATCCAGGTCTCGAGATTGACCGTGCCGACTTGCACAAATGTCGTGCCAGCCGTCGCGACAACGCCGAAAAACACGAAGACGAACAGCTCGCCGAGGCCGTAGTACCCGTACGGCTTCTTGCCGCCCGTGTAGAACCAGGCGGCCGCGATACACGCGGCGCCGACGGCAAGCAGCACGTACTGCTCGCTGACCACGACGAGCACAATGCCAGCGGCTGCGGCAAGGGCGAAGAACACGAGCGCAACCGTGAGCACCGCGCGCGGCGTTGCCGCACCGGAGCCGGTCAGCCGCGCCGGGCCGACTCGGCGCTTATCGGTGCCGCGAACTCCGTCGGAGTAGTCATTGGCGAAGTTGACGCCGATCTGCAGGGCGATCGCGACCGCGAGGCACAGCAGGGCGCGAACCCAGTGCAATTGCTGATCGCCCAACGTGTATGCCGTCGCGGTACCGAGGGCGACCGGGGCAATCGCGAGGGGGAGGGTGCGCAGTCGTGCCCCGCCGATCCAGTCACGCGCCGTTGCCTTGTGAATGACCGGCGCCCCGGGCGGGCGGCCGCCTGGTCGACCGCTCTTCGTGCCCTTTTTGGAGGGCGCGGGAGCATCCTTTTTGGGCAGGGTCTTTGGGTCTATGCGCTGCATCTTCGGAGTGGCCACGCAGAGGAGTCTAGCGAGGCAGCGGAGTCTAGCGAGGCAGCGCGGCCCGAATTGCGAGGCGGTCAGGCTTTCCGGATTCAAGCAACGGGATGTTCGCCACGACAACCACCCGCGCCGGCGCCGCGGCAGCGCCCAAGGCTTCACGCACGGCAGCACGCAGTTCGGCGAGCTGGGCGGCCTGCGTCGTGACGACTACCGGCACCTGCCCCCACCGCTCGTCATCAACGGCGACGACGACCGCATCAGCGACGAGTGACTGTACAACGCGTTCGATCTCACCGAGCGACACTTTGACTCCGCCCGAGATGATCACGTCGTCGAGGCGACCGGTGACCGAGAGCACGCCGTCGACCAGTTCGCCGAGGTCGCCGGTGCGGTACCAGCGCTTGCCTGCCTCTGCGTAGAAGCGCGCAGCCGTGAGGTCGGCGTCGAGGTATCCCTCGGCGAGATTGGGGCCGCTCAGCTCGATTTCGCTGTCGACCACGCGCACCTCGGTTGATCCGATCGGCACGCCGTCGTAGACGCAGCCTCCGCACGTTTCGGCCGAGCCGTAGGTTCGGGTGACGGCAAGGCCCAACTCGGCCGCACGCGCCAGCACAGCGACACGCGTCGCCTGCCCGCCGAGCAGAATGCGGTCAAAGCGCCGAAGCACCATGTGAGCTGCCGGCTCGTCGAGCAGGCGTGCGAGCTGGGCTGGCACGAGCGAGGTGAACCGCAGCGGCTGGTCGAGCGTCAACGCCGCCTCCACAAACGCGGCAGCACTGAACGAGGGCGGCACGGCGGCAAACTCAGTCTCGGCGGCCATGGAGCGCACGAGCACGTTGATGCCGGCGATGTAGCTGGTCGGCAGGGCGAGCAACCATTGACCCTGCCCGCCGAGCGCAGACGCCGAAGCGGCGGCATTGCTGAGCAGGGCATCGGCTGACAGGGCGATGCGCTTGGGGCTAGCGGAGGATCCACTCGATTGCACCACGAGCGCAACCCGCGCAGGCACGGTCGCGGGCAACCCCGTCGCACCGTCTCCCGCGAAAACGGCCGGGCCAGAGCCCGAGAGCGCTGCACGAAGGGCGAGAGGCAGCTCGTCGCCGGTGTACTGCCTCAACTCTCGCGTCACGAGCTAAGCGTAACCAGTGAAAAATGGCGGATCTGCGCGGGCCATTTTGTGCGACGCTTGCCTACAGGCGGGAACGAAGGGACAACGCAGATGGTGATGCGGAGCGCCTTTCATCGAGTGGTCAGAACGCTCTCACTCTCGGTGGGTCTCGGCAGCCTCGTATTCACGCTTCTCGGGCTGCCGGCGATCATCTCGCAATACGCCTACCTCAACCCGGTGTATGCCGTAGCGGCTTTCGCGATCTTCTGCGGCATGCCGATCGCGCTTGCCGCGATTTCGTTCAGAGCCCCTATTGCTGCACTACGCGTCGTCGCCATCACCCACGCGGTGTCGGGAACGGCACTGCTGGCGCTCTGGCTGCCTGCAATGCTCGTCGATGAACTGCCGCAAGCCGAGTTTCCGTGGTTGATCAACATGATCACGGCTGCCACCTGTATGGCCGCGATTTCAATGCCGTTTTTGCCCGCCTGGGTCTACCTGTTCGCGATGGCAACGCTCAGCGGATTTGTTCGCTTCATGGCATACGGGGGTGAGGATGCGTCCATCGCCTTCCAAGATTCCGTCATGATTGCACTCATCAGCGGCTTCATGATGGCGCTGCTGCAGTTGACCGTTCGAGCCGGGGTCGAGCAAGACGAGGCGGCGGCAGCGGCACAAGAGGCGGCAGCGGCAACCGCCGCCGCCGAGACCCTGGAACGCCAACGCACGAGGTACCACGCGTTCACGCACGACGACGTTCTCGCTACGTTGCTCGCTGCATCGCATGACGGTCACACGCCGAGCGATGTCACCAAGCGCAGCGCACAGCGCACGCTTCAAAAGATGGACCAATTTCGAGACGACCTACTCGTCGAGACCTGGCTCACGGTCGCAGAACTCGAGTCCGCCCTTGTCGCGACCGCCGCAATCAACGACTTTTCTATGGTCAGCACCCTCACGTCGACACCCTCGGCAGAAATGCGTATTCCGCTCGAAGCCTGTGACGCGCTCGCCGAAGCGCTCGCCGAGGCAATGCGCAATAGTTTGCGGCACAGCACCTGGCCAGACGGCCGCGCCGTGCATCGCGAGGCGCGCGCTTCTCGCACAGCGACCACGATTCACCTTGTCGTCACCGACGACGGCCGAGGGTTCAACCCGCAGCGCGTTGGCATCGACCGGCTCGGGGTGCGCTTGAGCATTTTGCAGCGCGTCAACTCGCAGCCGGGCGGCCACGCGACAGTGCTGTCGTCGAAGGGGTCAGGCACGACAGTGACGCTCAGTTGGTCGCTGCCGCCGGAGGCGATCAACGAATGAACACCGACGTCACCTCGATTCTCAGGCTCAACGACTCGGCCGGCCGCGTTCTACTGATTTTCTACGGCATCGGCACAAGCACGGTCGCGATTCTCAACCTGCATGGCATGCTCGTGCCGTGGGCAGGGGTGGCGTGCCTCGTGTTGCTGTGGGCCGGACTCGCGGTGCTTGCACGACCAGACCGAGAGCCATTCGGTCTCGGCTCGACCGTGACGATTATCGTGATCGTGGCGGTCGTTATCGGCCTGTCGAGCTGGAACATCGCCGATCGCCTCAACCCCGGCTACGCGACGTGGCCGCTCGGTGCCATGACCTTTTTGCTGTTCGTTCTTGCGCTGCGCGGGCGGCGCAGATGGGCCTGGATCGGCTTCGCGACGCTCGCAGTCGTCTCGCTCGTCTCTGCTCTGCTCACCGCCGCACCCCTGCTCTCGGTTGTCAACGATGTCGTGCGGCAGTCAGCTACTCTGCTGATCGGAACACTTTTCGCGCTCGTGCTGCGGCGTGCGAGCCAG
>JANONY010000161.1:0-2632 GCA_031421055.1 Actinomycetes bacterium
TGTCTCTGGCTGGGTCGAGACGGTGCGCGATCAGAAGAAAGTCCAGTTCGTCGTGCTGCGCGACGAGTCCGGTGCGACACAGCTGGTGCACCCGCGCGCCTTCGCCGACGACGGCACTCCAGAGGTGGATGCGCTGGCCGACACCATCTCGGCCCTCACCCTCGGCAGCTTCCTCACCGCAACCGGTGAACTCAAGCACGACGAGCGAGTCAAGCTCGGCGGGGTCGAGATAAAGCTCGACGCTCTGGTACTTGCCACCGAAACCACTCTCGATTCTCCGATTGCCGACGACTCGGGCATCGACAAGCGCATGGACTGGCGATTCCTCGACTTGCGCGTTCCGAAGAACGCCCTCATCTTTCGCATTCAGACCACTCTCGAGCACGCCTGGCGCACCTACTGGGTCGAGCACGACTTTGTTGAACTGCACACGCCGAAGCTCATGGCGAGCGCCAGCGAGAGCAAGGCAGAGCTGTTCGAGGTCGGCTATTTCGAGACGAAGGCCTACCTCGCGCAAAGCCCGCAGTTCTTCAAGCAGATGGCGCAGCCCGCCGGCTTCGGCAAAATCTTCGAGGTCGGACCGGCCTTCCGCGCCGACCCCAGCTTCACGAGCCGTCACGCGACCGAGTTCACGTCCGTCGACGCAGAGATCAGCTGGATCGACTCGCACGAAGACGTGATGACGCTGCACGAAGAGCTGCTCGTGGCGGGCTTCCAGGCGGTCAAAGATAAGCATGGGGCCGAGATTGAGGCGCTGTTCGGCGTCGAGGTGACGGTGCCAAGCGTGCCGTTCCCGCGCATCCCGCTGGCCGAAGCGAAGCGCGTCGTGGCTGAGCGTGGCTACGAGATTCCTCGACACGACGACGACATGGACCCGGAGGGCGAGCGCCAAATCGCCGCGTGGGCGAAGGAGGTGCACGGGCACGAGTTCGTGTTCCTCACCGACTACGCGAGCAGCATCCGCCCGTTTTATCACATGCGTCACGAGGGGGATGAGACGCTCACGAACTCGTACGACCTCATCTTCAACGGCGTTGAGATCTCGACCGGAGCGCAGCGCGAGCACCGGGTTGAGAAGCTGATCGAGCAGGCCAAGTCGAAGGGCCTCGACCCGGAGGAGCTCGATTTCTACCTCGACTTCTTCCGCTACGGAGTGCCGCCGCACGGCGGATTCGGCATGGGGCTGAGCCGCGTGCTCATGCTCATGCTTCAGCTGCCCAACCTGCGCGAGACCACGTACCTGTTCCGTGGCCCGACCCGACTTTTGCCCTAGCGCTCGTTCACCTCAATAAGGGATGATGCCGATATGTCTAAGAAGATCGATAAGGCGCGAAAGCAGCTGACCAAGGCATTGAAGAAACACGCCGACGTCGTTGGAGGCACCGCGGTTTCGCTCAAAAAATCAGAGCGGGCCGCCGCCGTCGTCTACGAAGCGGCAGACAACTACGCCACGCTCGTGCACACGAAGACCGGACTCGCGAGCCCGTTCGAGGGCATCGCTCCGGTCAAGCTTGAGCCGGCCACGGTCGCGTCGCTGGAGGCTGAACGCGACAAGCTCTCGACCCGGCCCATCCCGACCGTTGGTAAATAGTTTGAGACACGCGTCGCGAGTGCTGCTCGAACCTTAAGTCCGCCAGCGGCAGATCATCGCCACCTAGTAAGGCGAATCTCGAAAGACGGTGTCAAGAACGGCCTCGAGTCGGTCAAGACGTATGACGCTGACGCGGTCGTCGAAGGGCAGAGAATCTATCTCTTCCGCACACAACGGATCACCGGAACACGCCCCGGCTACGGCCTGTCCGACTTTCGCCGAGTCTATAGACAAAGGTGTCTATGAACCGCTAACTTCTGTCTGGTGGGTGGCGGATCGCCGCTTCCTAATCCACGACTCGATGTCAATCATTGGAGATATATGAAGTTCAGCAAGAACGTTGCACGAGGGCTAGCAGTCAGCGCAATGATGGTTGGGCTCGTCGCCCTGCCCGCCCTGCCCGCCTCTGCGCAACTTGTGAGCAAAGTCTGTCCCTCGCCTGGCTATGGGTATGTACACGGCAGTTCCAACACGACGTGGGGACAAACGGTTGAGGATGGCAGTTGCGGCAGTGTCGCTGTTCGCGTGCGCTACGCGCACCCGGGTGGCGTGACGTGGAAAGTCTGGGTCTGGCACGCCAGCGGCGCAGTCCAATACGCCACAAACATCGACATTGTGGAGCACAAGGCGACGTACAAGTCAGTGTTCTCATCGAACCCTTACCTCAATTGAGCAACCGGCAATCCTGGGTGCACCGCGCAGCTTTCGCTGCGGGGTGCGCCCTGCTGCTCGTCGGCTGCTCGTCACCGGTGCTCTCAAATGAGATTGCGTCGCGGTGGGACGAAGCCTGGCCGGAGTACGCCCCAGATTTCGAGATGTCGGAGCGGGACGCTGAGTTTTCTGACGCTCAGAACGCCGCTCTACAAGACCGCGAGGTCACCGAAGAAGAGAACTACGCCGGTTTCGAGCGCTTCCGTGCCTGCCTGCGAGACGAGGGGTACGAGCTCGTCGACGTGGGTAACGATGGTCCCTTTATCACCGCCGGCATCCCCGATGCCGCCGTCCAGTCCGGGGTCGACGCCATCTGCTATGCCAGTGAAT
>JANONY010000162.1:0-11351 GCA_031421055.1 Actinomycetes bacterium
CGCTCGTGCGACGGAAACAAGCACGTCGGGGTGCGCAAAGTTGCTCGTCAGCGACATGTTGCTGATCGCCGCATTCGCGAGGTTGTACACCTTTATCGGGTCGTTCAGTGTGTCTTCGCTCTTCAGGGTGCGCACGAGGGAGGAGAGGAACACCTGTTGTGAACTGATGCGGGTGAGGTCGCTGCCGTTGCCAACGGCGTGCCGCGAGCGGAGAAAGGCGAGTGCCTCCCAGCCCTGAAGGGTGTGGTTGCCAGCTGGCTTATTGAAACCGGAGTACGCGTCGGTGATGCCCTCGGCGAGACAGACCGGCACGCCGCCAACCGCGTCCGACATTTGGATCACGCCATTGAACGTGATGAGACCGGCGAAGTCGATCGTCAGGCCGGTGAGCTCTTGAATGGTGAGAATCGTGCAGGGCAGACCCCCGTAGGAGAGGGTGACGTTGATCGGCTGACCAGACATGCGCGCGTAGTTGCCGCTGCCGTCTTCCTGGGGGCAGGGCGGAATCGGCACGACCATGTCGCGCGGAATGCTCACAGCGACGGCGTTCGTGCCGTCTTGCGACACGTGCAAGATCATCGTCACGTCGTTGAGTTCTGCTTTGCCACGCTCCTTGATCTCTTCAGGGGTTTCGCCCTTATCGCTGCCGACAATGAGGATGTTGAAGCCACCCTCCATCGCCGCGATGTCGGGCGGCGGGCCATCGGACTGGAAAGGAATGTCGATGATGTCGGCGCTCGCCACGAGCCGGTAGGCATCAATTGCGACAATTGAGGCCGCGCTGACGGCGACGACCACAACACCGACGCCAAGAAACTTGAGCACGCCGAGAACCGGGTTCGGACTCTTCAGGCGTCCGTGACGGGCGATACTTCTCGGTGTCGAACCAGATCGGGGGCGTTGATCACTCACTGGGTGTCCCTTCGGTTAGGAGATAGCCATAGGCCGGTGCGGAGCGGAGGGCGTGGGATTCGAACCCACGAATGCTTTCACATCACCAGTTTTCAAGACTGGCTCCATCGGCCGCTCGGACAGCCCTCCAGGTGGAAACCAAGTCCCGAGTGTAACGGACGATCCTCTCCGTACCCTGACCATCCACCTTGGAGCGGCTGATCGCTACCTATTCGCCTTGGTGCAGGTTTGATCAGCAGCTGTCTGGCCAGTGAGGCCGGAGATCACCGGTACACCACCTGCGGGGGCGGCTGGCGAGCTCGAGTCTGTCGGGAGCGGCGTCGCGTTGGGGTCGATGACAGAACCATCACCGTCTCCCGTCGCCGAGAGCGCGAAGGGCTGGTCGGCACGAATTTGATTGAACAGGGCGGTGGCCACGGCAGCCACCGGCTTCACCTTGCCCTTGTACGGGCCCGGTTCACTCAGCACGAAAACGCCAGGGTATTGCACAAAGGTCACCTTGTCGAGGTCGAGATCGGCGAGTGCCCTTGCCACCGACACAAGGGTGTCGGCGTGAGCGAAATTCGACGAGAGCTCCATGCTCGCGCCCGCGGCATTCGCGATGCTGTACAACTTTGAAAAATCGTGCAGGGTGTCTTCGCTCTTCAGCGTGCGAACGAGCGAAGACAGAAACACCTGCTGCGAGCTGATCCGGGTAAGGTCGCCGCCGTTGCCCACGGCGTGCCGCGAACGGAGGAACGCCAGGGCTTCTGACCCTTGAAGTACCCAGTTGCCCGCGGGCCTGCTGAACCCGGAGTACTTGTCTGTGATGTCATCGGCGAGGCACACAGGCACACCCCCGACGGCGTTTGACATGCTAATGACACCGCTGAAGGTGATCTTGCCCGCAAAGTCGATGCGGAGTCCGGTGAGCGCCTCGACCGTGAGGATCGTGCAAGAGATCCCGCCGTACGAGAGCGTCACGTTGATCGGCTGGGCAGACATTCGCGCGTAGTTGCCCGAGCCGTCGGGCTTCGGACACGCGGGGATTGGCACCACAAGATCGCGGGGAATGCTGACGGCGACGGCATTCGTGTGGTCTTGCGACACGTGCAAAATCATCGTGACATCGTTGAGTTCTGCTTTGCCGCGATCCTTGATTTCTTCTGGGGTCTCGCCCTTATCGCTTCCGACAATCAGGATGTTGAAGCCGCCCTCCATGGCGGCGATATCGGGCGGTGGCCCAATGGTCTCGTTCGGAAGCTCAAAAGTCTTCAACCCCGCAGCAATGCGCTGGGCGTCAATGGCAACGACGGACACGGCGGCAACCGCGAGTACCACCAGTGAGATGCCTAGAAACTTGAGCGCAGAGAAGAGGGGGTGCCTCCGTGTGAGGCGACCGTGGCGCACGCCAACCACCGATCTGCTCGCGCTGGAATAGGGGCGTTGACTGCTCATGGGGTGATCCCTCGGTCGGCCTACTACAAGCCAAGTTCAGAGTGTATTTGACAGATCAAGGTCGATCCTGTGCACGTTCTCCTAGAGAGTGGCCAGATACGCCGCGACCCCGTCGTCGACATCCGCGGTCGTGCGCACATTGCCCGCGGCCCGTACTTCGGCTGGCGCCTGGCCCATGACGACGCCGAACCCTTCGACGGATGCCCACTCCAGCATGTCGATATCGTTGCGCCCGTCGCCGATCGCGATCACTCGCGACCGTGGAATCTCGAGCAGCTCGCGCACGCGCTCAAGGGCCGTCGACTTATTGACGCCGTCTGGGGCGATGTCGAGCCACGCGGTCCATCCGACGTTGTAACTGACCTTGTGCAGCCCCATGGTCGAGACGACGGCGAGAAATTCTTCGATGGCGTGCTCTGGCGAGATGACAACGACACGCGTCGCAGGGTGGTCGAGCAACTCGTCGAACTCGACCCTGATCGAACTCGCGCCGAGGGCTCCGTCAGGAAAGACGCCGACGTAACGGTACAAGCCGGTCTCGTCTTCGACCGCGTAGTGCGCATCGCCGAGCGCACCGTGAATCGTCAGCAGCACTTCACGCGGCTGAAAGGTCTCGACGAACTGCCGAGCGTAGGCGAGCGGCTCACTCTCGTCGCGGCGAAGGGTGATCGCTCCGTTCGAGCACACGACGTACTCGGGCGTCAGGTGCAGTCGGTCCAAAATTGGCAGCGTCATCGCCACAGAGCGCCCCGTCGCGAGCATGACCTCGTGGCCGAGGTCGCGCACGCGCCCGATTTCGGCGACGGTCTCATCGCCGAGGCTGCCGTCTTCGCGAAGCACCGTGCCGTCGATGTCGAGGGCGATCAGGTAACGCTCGGTCATGACTGCACAGTGAAGAGTTCGAGGCCGCCGAGGTAGGGCCGCAGCGCGGTTGGCACGCGCACCGAGCCGTCGGCGAGCTGATGCGTCTCGAGAATCGCCACCAGCCACCGCGTCGTCGCGAGCGTGCCGTTGAGGGTTGCAACGGGTGAGGTCTTGCCGCTCTCTGTTCTGTAGCGAATGTCGAGTCGTCGCGCCTGATACGTGGTGCAGTTGCTTGTGCTGGTGAGTTCACGGTAGGTGCCCTGCGTTGGCACCCACGCCTCGACGTCAAACTTGCGCGCGGCGCTCGACCCGAGATCGCCGGCGGCGACGTCAATGACGCGGTAGCTGAGTTCACAGGCCTGAAGCATCGCCTCTTGGTAGGCGAGAAGGCGCTCGTGCTCGGCTTCGGCATCCTCCGGAAGCACGTAGCTGAACATCTCGAGCTTATTGAACTGGTGTACCCGAAGAATGCCGCGGTTGTCTTTGCCCGCAGAACCTGCCTCGCGGCGATAACAGGTCGACCAGCCGGCGTAGCGCATCGGGCCGTCGGTGAGGTCGAGGATCTCATTCGAGTGGAATCCGGCGAGCGCCACCTCGCTCGTGCCCGTCAAGTACAGGTCATCGGCAGGAAGGTAGTAGATCTCGTCGGAGTGCTCGCCGAGAAAGCCGGTACCGGCCATGATCTCGGGGCGCACGAGCGTCGGCGTGATGAGCGGCGTGAAGCCCTCGGCGAGGGCCTTGTCAAGTGCAAGGTTCATCAGAGCGAGTTCGAGGCGTGCGCCGACTCCCTTGAGAAAGTAGAAACGGCTGCCTGAAACTTTCACGCCTCTGGCAATGTCGATGGCGCCGAGCAGCTCGCCGAGCTCTGCGTGGTCGCGCGGTTCGAAGTCGAAACTGGCCGGTGATCCAACTTCACGAAGAGTGACGAAATTCTCTTCGCCGCCCTCCGGCACCCCTTCGACGACGATGTTTTGAATGGCGCCGACGATGCGGGCGACCTCGTCTTCTGCGTCGGTCGCCGCTTGCTGCGCGCGCTTCACGTGTGCCGCGAGCTCTTGCGCTTGGGCGACCAGCGCAGCCTTCTCGTCTTTCGCCGCGGCCGCGACCGCCTTGCCGAACAGGTTCTGCTCTGCCCTGAGCGTCTCGAACGCCGTGATTGCGGAGCGGCGGTTCTGATCGGCCGCGATTGCCTCATCAACCAGCTCGACGGATGCGCCACGCGCCTGTTGCGATTGTCGGACGATGTCCGCGTTGTCGCGCAGCAATTGTGGGTCGATCACAGCTTCATTCTAGATTGACCTCGTACCCTTGGCTTGTGAGTCACGCGTCCCCCACGAGCGAGAGCACGGCAGCGAGTGCGGAATCGAGAACCGCACTTCGGTCTCCCGCCGTGATCTACAACCCGACGAAGGTCGATCTGGTGAAACTGCGACACTCCGTGCGCGACGCCGCCGCCCGCGCGGGCTGGGGCAAGCCAATGTGGTTCGCGACCAAAGAAGACGAGCCAGGGCAACGGGCCGCGGCGAGTGCCCTTCGCCGGGGCGCAGACCTCGTGCTCGTGGCCGGGGGAGATGGAACAGTGCGCGCGGTTGCGGAAGCCTTGCGCGGCTCTGCGGTGCCGATGGCGATTTTGCCCGCCGGCACCGGAAACATTCTCGCGCGCAATCTGGCGGTGCCGCTCAACAGCATTGACGACGCTCTCGCTGTCGCATTCGACGGCGACACGCATCGCATCGACCTCGGCATCGTCGACATCACACGACCCGACCAGACGCGCGAAGAGCACGCGTTCGCCGTGATGGCTGGACTTGGCATCGACGCCAAGATGATCGCCAACACGAGAACGACCCTCAAAAAAGCGGTCGGATGGTTGGCCTACATCGACGGAACAATCCGTTCGATTCCGACGATGGAGCCCGTGTCGCTGCGCTACAGCCGCGACGACGGCCCCGTGCGGCACGTTTACGTGCACACCATCATGATCGGCAACTGCGGGCAGTTGCCTGGTGGCATCCTGCTCATTCCCGACGCCACGCCAGACGACGGCGTGCTCAACATCGTCGCACTGCGGCCGCGCGGCGCCTTCGGCTGGTTGCGGGTGTGGAACAAACTCACGTGGGAGAACGGGGTGCTGCGCAAGAGTGTCGTCGGTCGAAAGATCATCGACCTCTCGCGCGATGTCAAAGACGTCACCTACTGGCGCGGCCGCACGCTGCGCCTCTGGGTGGACGAACCCCAAGAGTTTCAACTCGACGGTGACGAGTTTGGCCTCGCGGTGCGGGTGGTTGCTAGCGTCGACGCCGCAGCCCTCGCGGTGCGCGTGCCGCGAACTGCCTAGTACGGCTCGCCGGCGATGAGTGCGCGCAACCAATCGCGCGCCTCGATGAATACCTCGTCGCCGTAGCGCTGCGTGACGCTAATCGCGAGCTTATCGGCGCGCGGATAGCTGCCGAGAAAGATCACGTTCGGGCTGAAGCGCTTGAGCCCGAGTAGGGCGTCGGCAACACGCTCGTCAAGGATGTGCCCGTCAAGATCAATGACGAATCGGTATCGGCCGAGCGCGTCACCAATCGGCCGCGACTCGAGAAGGCTCATGTTGACGCCGCGCGTTGCGAACTGCTCGAGCATCTCGAGCAGGCCGCCGGCCCGGTCGTCTGGCAGCTCGGCGATGAGACTTGTCTTGTCGCTGCCCGTGCGCGGGGGTGACGGCACGGTGCGACTCACCAGCACGAATCGCGTCATTGCATTCGGATTGTCGCCGATGTTTTCAGCGAGCACGGCGAGGTCGTGATGCGCGGTGATGCCTGGCGGCGCAATGGCGGCGTCCGCGACGTCCGACTGCAGCAGCGACGCGGCTGCAGCCACGTTCGAGGTCGCGGGCAAGTGGCCATGGTTGGGCAGGTTCGCGTCGAGCCAGGCGTGGGTTTGGCCGTAGGCGACCGGGTGGGCGTTGACGACCTTCACATCCGCCAGGGTTGTTCCCGGCCGCGCAACAAGCACAAAGTTCACCGGCACGAGATATTCGCCGATGATGCGCAAGTTCGGAATGTTGGCCAGTGCATCTTGCGTGGCGCTGACTCCGCCCTCTACCGAGTTTTCGATCGCGATCATCGCGGCAACGCTGAGCCCCTCGACGACGTCTGCGAGCGCCTCGCCAACATTGTTGACGGGACGCCACGTCTTGCCCCGCGCCGATGGCACCTGATTGAGGGCGGCCTCGGTGAAGGTGCCGGCGGGGCCCAAGTAGCTGTAGGTGTCGTCCGAGGGCATGGCACCCACTGTATGGCAGTGAAAGACTGGGCGGATGAATGCTCGCGCCGGAAAGCCAGCCACCCCTGACGACCTGATCGATGTTCGTGCGCTCATCGCCGCGTACTACGAGCTCGTGCCAGATGTCACTGTCGCTGAACAGAGGGTTGTCTTCGGCACGAGTGGGCACCGGGGGTCGTCGCTCGACGCCGCGTTCAACGAGACCCACATCGCCGCGATCACCCAGGCGATCTGCGAGTACCGCGCCGCGCAGGGCATCACCGGCCCGCTGTTCATCGGTCGCGACACGCACGCCCTCTCGCGCCCCGCCGAGACGACAGCGCTCGAAGTGCTCGAGGCGAACGGCGTTCATGCCCTCGTCGACGAGTTCGACGACTTCGTTCCGACACCGGCGCTCAGCCACGCGATCATCAGCTACAACGCTGACCAGTCACACACCGATCAGGCCGACGGGATAGTCATAACGCCGTCGCACAACCCACCGCGCGATGGGGGCTTCAAGTACAACCCGCCCCATGGTGGGCCGGCCGATAGCGATGCAACCGGCTGGATAGCCGACCGCGCAAACGAGCTGATTCTCGATCACAGCCGCGGCGTCAAGCGCGGCGAGCCGAGTGCGGTCGACACCTACGACTACCGCGGCGCCTACGTCAGCGACCTAGCGAACATCATCGACTTCGACGCGATTCGCGCTGCGAAACTGCACATCGGCGCAGACCCGCTCGGTGGGGCGAGCGTGCACTATTGGCAGCTGATCGCCTCTCACTACGGCCTGGATCTGACCGTCGTCAACCCGCACGTCGACCCGACCTGGGCGTTCATGACGCTCGACTGGGACGGCAAGATTCGCATGGATCCCTCGTCACCGAACGCGATGGCTTCCGTGCTGCGGTACCGCCACGACTTCGACATCGTCACGGGCAACGACGCAGACGCCGACCGGCACGGCATCATCACCCCCGACGGCGGGCTGATGAATCCCAACCATTTCTTGGCCGTCGCGATCGAGTACCTCTATACCCACCGCCCCCACTGGCGATCGGATGCGGCAATCGGCAAGACGCTGGTCTCTAGCTCCATGATCGACCGGGTCGCCGAATCGCTCGGTCGCCGCTTGTGGGAGGTTCCGGTCGGCTTCAAGTGGTTCGTGCCAGGGCTCATTGATGGCTCGGTAGCGTTCGGCGGCGAAGAGAGCGCCGGCGCGAGCTTCTTACGCAAAGACGGCACCGTCTGGACCACCGATAAAGACGGCATCATTCTCGCTCTGCTCGCGAGCGAGATTCGCGCAGTCACCGGCAAATCACCCTCCGAACTCTATGCAGAACTCGTCGAGCGGTTCGGCGACCCGGCCTACGAGCGAGTGGATGCCGCAGCAACCAAAGCGCAAAAGGCCTTACTTGGCAGACTTAACGGGGATGCAATCACGGCCACCGAGCTCGCCGGCGACCCGATCATCGCCCGGCTCAGCGAGGCTCCTGGCAACGGCGCGGCGGTCGGCGGCGTCAAGGTGGTAACGGATCGTGCGTGGTTTGCGGCGCGACCGAGCGGCACCGAAGACGTCTACAAGATCTACGCAGAGTCGTTCGCTGGGCCAGAGCACCTCGCCCTCGTTCAGGCCGAGGCGAAGACAATCGTCGACGCCGCCCTACGGGCGGATTGAGCTTGTCGAAATCCGCGTCTCGACACGCTCGACGCGCTGGGCGTTAGCCCGCGTAAGTTGGCGCGGCGGCCAGGCCGAAGAACTCTTCGAGGGTGGTGGCGCCGGTGTCGTGAAACTCTTTCGCGAGATCAAGGCCGACGTAGCGGTAGTGCCACGGCTCGAATTCGTACCCGGTGATGTTGGTATATCCGTTCGGGTAGCGCAGCACGAAGCCGTATTCCCACGCGTGCTGGGCGAGCCACTGCCCCTGAGCGGTGTCGGCGAAGCACTGATCGAGGCTGCAGTTGGCCGGCAGCGCGCTCACGTCGATCGCGAGTCCGGTCTGGTGCTCACTGTGTCCTGGTCGCGCAGAAGTGAGGTCGGCGCCGGCTTGACCGAGCTTGCTGACCCAGCCGTTGTAGGTCGAGACTTGTGCCGAGTAGCTGCGATACGCGCTCTGCGACTGCATCGCGAGCCCGCTCTCGGCGTTGAACGCGGCAAACATCGCCACAACCTGGGCTGCGGGCTCGGCCCGCAACTGCGGTGCATACACATAGTCGACCGCGACGGCCACGAGATCTGGAGCGACAAAGTCGGCCGGGTTGAGCGGGCGCAACTTGTTGACAACCACCCAATAGCTGGCCGGATCGTCTAGTGACTGAGCCGCCATATCGAAGGTCGGGGTCGGAGTCGGGGTGGGCGTCGGGGTGACCACCTCCGTCGGCGTCGCTGACGCGCCGAGCGGCGCTCGCTCTGGGGCGCATCCGGCGAGAGCGACGACCACCACAATCAGGCTCGCTGCGATGAGGAAGGTTGTGACCGGCTTTTGCACGTGATGAGTGTATCGAAGGGCAACTTGCAGACGTCTTGCTCACGGTGTAAGTTTGCAGTCTGCGCAATAATTTGCGACCGCGGCCACTTGTCGCATTCATTCTCCAACTCGCAACCCAGAGGCCTCATGTCACGCGTTGAATCAAAGGGCAAGCAATCGGCCCAAGCAATCAAGGAGGCCGGCGGAGTGCTGACTCACCGGCAGATCCTTTTCATCATCTTCGGGCTGATGGCGGGCATGTTCCTCTCTGCCCTCGACCAGACCATCGTTGGCACGTCGATGCGCACGATTGCCGACGACCTCAAGGGCCTCGAAGCACAAGCGTGGGTCACTACCGCATACCTGATCACGTCGACGATCGCGACGCCGATCTACGGCAAACTCAGCGACATCTTCGGTCGACGGCCGCTGTTCATCATCGCGATCGTCGTTTTTCTGATCGGATCGATCGCCGCAGGCTTCTCGACGTCGATGTATCAGCTCGCCGGATTCCGCGCGATCCAAGGCCTCGGTGCCGGTGGGCTGATGGCGCTGCCGCTCGCGATCATGGGCGACATCCTCGCTCCGCGCGAGCGCGCGAAATACCAGGGTTACTTCCTCGCGGTGTTCGGTGTCTCGAGCCTCATCGGGCCACTGATCGGGGGTTTCTTCGCTGGCACGCCCGAGATTCTCTTTGTCACCGGCTGGCGTTGGGTGTTCTTGCTCAACATCCCAATCAGCATCGCAGCGCTCGCGATCGTGTTGAGGTTCTTGCACATCCCGCACACTCGCCACTCCGTGCGCATCGACTGGTGGGGTGCCGCGACCGTCGTTCTCGCTCTCGTGCCGCTGTTGCTCGTTGCTGAGCAGGGCCGCACGTGGGGCTGGGGCTCCCCGGCCGCGATCCTCTGCTACGTCGTCGGTGGGCTCGGCACTGTCGCGTTCATCGTCAGCGAGAAGCTCATGGGTGATGATGCGCTCATCCCGCTGAAGCTGTTCAGCAACGCGACATTCCGCATGGCGACAATTCTCGGTGTACTCGTCGGCTTCGGCATGTTCGGCGCAATGATGACACTTCCGCTCTACCTGCAGCTCGTCAACGGAGCGACTCCGACCGAAGCGGGCTTCCTGACGCTTCCGATGATTCTCGGGCTCATGATCAGCTCCATCGTGAGCGGCCAGGTCATCTCGCGCACCGGTGTGTACCACTGGTTCCCGCGCGCGGGCACACTCTTCATGGCGATGGGCTTCTTCCTCTTCACATTCGCGACCGCCGACAAACCGGTGTGGTTCATGATGATCGGCATGCTGCTCGTCGGCCTCGGACTCGGCCAGCTCATGCAAACGCTGACGATTGCCAGCCAGAACTCGGTTGGACCTCGTGACATCGGGGTCGCGACGAGTTCGTCGACATTTTTCCGCCAAATTGGTGGGACGCTCGGCGTCGCGATCCTGTTTTCGGTGCTCTACACGCGCATCCCTGAGACCATCGCGGTGGCGTTCGCCGATAAGACGAATCTGGCGAATCTGCAGGCGGCGGCTTCCGACGCTGCAGTGCGCTCGGATCCGGCCAACGCCGACATCCTCGTCCTCCTTCAGAGCGCCCAGGGCGGCAATTCTGGCGCTGTTGGCGACTCGCTCAACGCCGACAGTTCGTTCCTCAACGACGCGGATCCACGTCTCGCGGCCCCGTTCCTGCAGGGCTTCAATGACGCCGCGGTGTCGATCTTTTGGGTCGCTCTAGCGGTGGTGCTCGTCGCGTTCGTACTCAGTTGGTTTCTCAAAGCGGCACCACTTCGGTCGAAGTCAGCGCTGCAAGAGAACGCGGAGATCGAGGCGGCGCAACGAGCGGCTGACACTGACGTCGACGCAGGTAGCCCAGCTGCCTCCCCTCCGGGGGCCACCACGGCGCCCGCGGGCCCACGCGCCAAGAAAAATTCTTGACACTTTTATAACGGTTTTTCGCCTCGCTTTTCCCGGTTTTACTGGGGTCGGCAGGGCCAAAATCGTCCCACCGTGACATTTGCGCGTGGGAGCGCTCCCACCGGGGCTTGACATGTGTTCGTGGCGGCCCTTACTCTGAACCCGATTACGTGAGAGCGCTCTCACGGAACGTCATGGGAGCGCTACCACGAATCTCCCCATCCACGCACACAAAGGAGTGACCGTGAGTAATTCACGACGCACAATGGCCGCGGCAATCGCCGGTGCCGCAACTTTGGCCCTAGTCGCCACCGGATGTTCTGGAGCTGGTGAGACGCCAGCAACCAGCGACGTCACGCTGACTCTCGCGACGTTCAACGACTTCGGCTACCAGGACGACGAAAAGGGCTACGAAGACCTTCTCGCCGAGTTCACCAAGGAGACCGGCATCAAGGTCGTCCACAACAAGGCAGCAACGTCGAACGACGCTCGCGC
>JANONY010000163.1:0-1649 GCA_031421055.1 Actinomycetes bacterium
CCAGCGCTTCAAGCGCTACCGCTCCACCGTGCGAAGGCAGGCGATGTATCGCCGCTGGCTTGTGCAGTCGTTCGTGACTTTTGGTGCAATCGCGGTGGTGTTACTGGTGTTGGCGTGGCAGCACATCCCGCTGCTTCTTGATGAGATCAACACGTGGGATGGGGTGCGCAACGCACGCGCCTGGTACGCCTCGCTCGGCGGCGGTGCAATCGCGCTGGCGATCGTCGCGGCTTTCGTGATCGTTGTGCTGCCGATTCTCGTGCTCTTTCTCGCGCGCAAGCAGGACGAGTTGACCGCTGTCGGCGACATCCAGGCGATGATTCCGCGCACCACTGCCGAGGTGCGGCTTGGGGTGCTGTTGTCGCTCAACGCTGGGCTGGTCGAGGAGCTGGTTTTTCGCCTCGCGCTTCCGGCAGTGATCTTCGGCGCCTTCGGCAACGCCTGGCTCGCCCTCGTGCTCAGCGTGGTCGTCTTCGGCGCCCTGCACATCTACCAGGGCGCGATCGGAGTGGCCGGCACCATGGTGATCGGCGCGTTTCTCATGCTGCTCTACGTTGCGACCGGCTCGATCCTGGTGCCGATCGCCGTGCACGCCCTCGTCAACCTTCGGTCGTTCGTGCTTATTCCGGTGATCGTGTTGCGGGTGGGGCGGGCGGCGCCTCTAGTGCAAACGCATTAGCGATCGCCTCCGCCAGCGCCGGCTCCTGCCAGGGCAGCAGGAACCCGATCTGGTCGCCAAGCTGCGATACGTGAACGGTGGTGATGTTGTCACAGCTCACAAAGCTGTCGTGGTCCAGGCCGTTGGCCCGCCCAACCGGCACTTCAGTGGAGACCCCCCACGCGGTCGAGGTGATGGGGGCGACCGTGACCTTTACGACGAAAGGAAGCACCGCCTCGCGGGTCAATACGACCACGGGCCTGACCTTCTCAAGCGACGCCAGTCGTATAGATCTCAATCGTCGAGTTTCAGAGGATGCCGTGCCTGCCACTCAACGATGGCCATCAGCTCGGGGTCGTCGCCGAGCCTTTGGTAGATCTCCACGTCGGCCAGAGTCATGCGGTGTCGCTGCTCTCGACGAATGGCTCGCGCGACGAAATCAGCCCTGCTCTTCACTTCGCCGCCCTCAACGAGGCCGTCGATGTAGCTGACCAACTCGTCGGGGAGCCTGACGGCAATCTGAGTGCTCATAGGAAATGGTACCAATGTGGGATTCAAATCTCACGCTCCCAGATTGGGTCGAGAACCTCAGACTCGCCAAGAGCCTTCTTCGCGCGGCGTACGAGTTCGCGCAACACCATGTGGCGAAACTCGAGCTCGTCGACGGTCTTGTGCACATGGTCTTCGGTGCAGTGCGCAGCATCGACGACGACCTGCATCTCGACGATTTCGTACGCGCGATCGAGAGCCGCTCGCGCAGCGCCCGTGGCGGTGTCGTGGGTGAACGCTCTGCCGCCCCGCACTGTTAGCGGGAAAGAACGGATGGTGTCAAGAATGAGGCGGGCGGATTCGCCGCCGACCAGGGGTTCGGTTTTCTGCATGGTGCGACGGTAGGCCGGTCGCTTGACGCCGGTTCGTGGCGACGGTGATCCGGGTGCGGCGCTTCGGTGTGCAGGAGCTGCGCTCGATTCTTTGGCTGACACCGCAGGGT
>JANONY010000164.1:0-4476 GCA_031421055.1 Actinomycetes bacterium
CGACGAAGCTGCGCACTACGACACGCACGGCTTCGTCGTCGTAGAGGACGCGCTCGCGCCCGAAGTCGTCGCCGAGATGCTCGCGCACCTGGATCCACTCGAAGCGCGCGTCGACGCGTTCCTGCGCACGCAGCCCGAGCAGCGCGCCTTCATCGCCGACGCGCGCGCGATCACCTTCACGGTCAACCCGGCGGGCCGCGATGCGAAGCTGCGCGAGTTGATCTCGTCGCGCGTGTTCGCCGAGCTCGCGCACGACTTGTTGGGGCCCGCGGTGCGCCTCTACTGGGATCAAGCCGTCTACAAGAAGAGCGAGCGGCCGCGCACGTTCGGATGGCACCAAGACAACGGCTACGGCTTCATCGAACCGCCGGGCTACCTGACGTTCTGGATCGCGCTCACGGATGCGACGCGCGAGAACGGTTGCCGCGTTTCGCGTGGTTTGCGGCGTGGCATAGTGCCGGCGGGAGAACTCTCATGAACTGGCTTCCCGCTTCGTGGCCCAAGCGCATCTCGCTCTTCCTGCTCGCCGCGTTCTTCAGCTACGCCGGCGTCGGGCACTTCACGAACGAGGCGTTCTTCGTGCGCATCGTGCCGCCGTGGCTGCCGTACCCGCTGCTGATGGTGCAAATCAGCGGCGTCGCGGAGATCGCGGGTGGCGTGGGAATCCTAATTCCTCAGCTGCGCCGCCTCGCAGGCTGGGGCCTGCTGGCACTGCTGGTCGCGGTCTACCCGGCGAACATCCACATGGCGCTGCATCCCGAGCAGTTCCCGGACATGACGCAGAATGCGCTCTATTTCCGCTTGCCGTTCCAACTCGTGGCGTTCGCGTGGGTGTGGTGGGCGACGAAGCCGGACGCAGCCGGAGCTCGCTGAGCGCGCGCCGCCCGGCGGTTGTTACGACTTGCGCCGCCGCGTGCCCGCGAGCGCGAGGCCCGCGATGCCGAGCAGCCCGAGGGGCAGCGGCGGGGCGAGCCACCCGAGCCCGGCGTACGCAGTGAAGGTCACAGAAGCGAACAGCGCAAGGTAGCCAACAGCGCCGATCGTCACGAGCTTCAGTCGATTGCGGGAGGGTGCGACGATGGCGATGAGAGCGAGAAACTGCAGGGTGTGCAGACCGAGAAAGTGCGCCAGCTTGCCGCTGCCGGCGGCACCGAAGACAACCTCGTAGGGCACGTCGCCGGTTGCGGCAAGCACCGCTTCGCCCTCGGCGATCATGCTGCCGCCGATGTACCCGGCGACGAGAACTGAGACGAGACCGACAATCACGGCGAGACGCTCGCCGCCGTTGCCGCGAAACTGCAGGCACACCCGCACGAGAAACACCACGATCGAGACGATGATCAGGCCGACCGAGCCGCCCATGATGCCGAACATCGCATCGTCGAATGGGGTGTGGTTGTTGAAGTGTGACGGTTCCCCCCGCCACTGCTGCAGGGTGATGACGGCCACTTCGATGATGGAGAAGCCACCGAGCATCCCGGTGGGGATCCAGCCCCAGCGCCGCTCAGGCAGGTGGCGCAGCACCCACGCCATCGCCAGCATGAGCAGGGCGAATGAGGCAGCGAAGACCACCGGCTTGCGCCACGAGATTGGGCCAGACCACGACTCGCCAGAGAACAGGGCAACTGCCGCGACGACGGCGTGCACAACGGTGGAGAGGGCGAAGATCGCAGCAAGCACGTAGAAGAATCGCTGCTGTCGGGTGAGGGGTCGAATGTGGTTCCAGGTGTGGCGAATCATGGTCACGCTCCTTTCGCCTGCGAGTCGATCTCGGCGGGCAAGGCCACGCTACGAGCGGCGCGTCGCCGGATCGTCCCCCTGCCGGGGTAACTGTGCCTACCTCGGCAGAGGTACGAATCCACGGATTGCCCGCGGTTGCGGGTCCGCTACGAGAGAACGAGCAGTACGACCAGCGCGAAGAGAACCACGCTCTGCGCGCTGTGCGCGATGATGCCGATCCAGGCGCTGCGGTAGCGGCGTGAGGGCAACGAGAAGATGAACGTGTCGATCAAGGCGATCGGTATGGTCCACGGGATGTGAAGGTGGTACGCCGCGAACAGAATGCCGTTGGCAATCCAGTCGCGCTTGCCGAAGACGCCGCTCATGCGCGGAAGCAGGTAGCCGCGAAAGAGAAGCTCTTCGCCGAGCACGGTGTTGAACACGAAGAAGGCGAAGATCAGCAGCAGCCAAGGGAGTGAGCCAGACAGCATTGCCTGACCCTCTGGCGAGCCGAGGAAGTCGCCGAAGTCGCGACCAGCAACCGGAGCGATCTCGAATGGCAGCAGCTCAACGAGAGCGAACGCAAACACGAAGATCGGCACGACCCACCACATGCGGCCGCCTCGCTTTCCCGTCTTCGGGTTCTGCGGTGCTCGTAGCCACAGCGCGTCGCGAACAACTGCCCAGCGCAGCGACCGCTGCTCCAAGAACACGAGAACTAGGACCATCACGAACTGCCACGCCATTCCGGCAGTGAGGAGCACAATGAGTGCCTGCGCCAGGGCGAATGGCGCGGCCGAGCCTGCGGCGATCAGCGGTGCGAGCACCCAGGCTCCGACAGCCATAGGCACCGTCGCCGCGGCCCACACGCCGAACACGCCGGGCAGGGTGAGTTGGCGAATCGGGCGGCCCGTGAGGGGGGCCTCGACGGGCGCCGCGAGCGCTTCGGATAGTTCTGTCATGACGATCTCCTTTTCGCGCACCCACGTGTTCGTGCGCAGCAGTTGACGCCAGCAATTGCCGACGAGAATGGCAACGCTATGGCGGTCTGGCTTGGCTCTCGTCCCCCTGTGGGGGTGACCTGCACTGCCCGCCCGGGGGTATGGCGCGATGTGCTGCCACTCTGGCGGCGGTGCGCGCGACTCGGTCGGTGGCGACCGACAGAATGGGACCATGACGGATGCCGCGCCAGTGCACGAAGGTCGTCTCGGCCTGCTCCAAGCCTCTGCCCTCTACATCGCCGCGGTACTCGGCACCGGAATTCTCGTGCTGCCCGCGCTGGCAGCACGCGCGGCTGGGCCAGGGTCGGTGCTTGCCGTGGTGGCGGTGTTCATCCTCTCGATTCCGCTCGCGGGCACGTTCGCGGCGCTCGCCTCGCGGTTTCCTGACTCCGGCGGGGTCGCAACCTACGTGCGCATGGCACTGGGCGATACTGCGGCGCGGGCGAGTGGCTACCTGTTTCTGTTTGGGGTGGTGATCGGCACTCCGGTGGTCGGCATCCTCGCTGGCCGCTATCTCGCCTCGATTTTCGGCGGCACCATCGTCACGGTGATCGTTATCGCGGTTCTTGTGCTCGGCCTTCCGTTCCTCTCGAATTTTTGGGGGTTCTCGGTTTCCGGCCGTGTGCAGCTCGTGCTCACTGGCTTGCTTGTCGTGATCATCGTGTTGGTGGTTGCGCTCGCGCTTCCGGCGGCGCGAGTGTCGAATCTCGAGCCACTGCTTCCACACGGCTGGGTCGGCGTCGGCGTCGCGATCTCACTCATGGTCTGGGCATTTTCGGGATGGGAGGCCGTGACCCACATCGCCGCGGAGTTTCGCAACCCGCGCCGCACGATCCCGCTTGCTACCGCGATTGCGATCGTCGCGGTTGGCATTGGTTATGTCACGCTGCAGCTCGTCACGGTCGCCGCGCTCGGGTCGCGTGCCGGCGAGACAGAAGTGCCGCTTCTGACGCTCGTCGCGCTCGGCGGATCGAACATCGGGCCCGGCATTGTTGCGGCGATCGCCCTCGTCGTCTCGTTGGGGGTGCTCAACACGTACACCGGCGCTCTCGCCAAACTCGCCGCCTCACTCGGGCGTGACGGCGACTTGCCGCGATGGTTCGCCCGCGGGGCTGAAGCCGGCGGAGTGCCGCGCCGCGCCCTAGCACTCAACGGACTCGTCATCACCGTCTATTTCGTGGCCGTTGCGCTGACGGGATTCAACCTCACGCCGTTCATTCTCATCAACACCGCCTGCATGCTCGCGGTCTACGGCCTCGGCATGGTCGCCGCCCTTCGCCTACTTGCGCGGTTCAGCATCGGCTGGTGGTTCGCGGTGATCAGCGTCGTGATGATTGCGGGGTTGCTCGTGCTCGCCGGTGTCGCGCTCATCATTCCGGTGGCGTATGTTCTCGTCGCCCTGGTGGTCAAGCTGGTAAAGAGAGGAAATCGTGGGCACGTACCGAGCACACTTTGACGCTCGCATCGAGTTCTCGAACGGGGGAGACCTGACGGCGAACGGCTTTCGACTAGACCTTCCAGCGGCCGACGCCGACGTCGAGCGACTGCTCGTGCAGCGCCTTGGGCTCGCGCTCGTTTCGTCGGTCGCGCTGAGCAACCTCACAATCGTCGAGGAGGCGCACCGCGGTTCTCAGCGGGTCGCGCCTGTCGAGACCGCCGTTCGAGAAACCCGCCTCGTCGACCTCTCCCACACCATCCGCGAGGGCTTGATCACCTATCCAGGCCTGCCCGCACCGGTGATCACTCCGTACCTCAC
>JANONY010000165.1:0-1577 GCA_031421055.1 Actinomycetes bacterium
GCAGGTTGGCGCCGTAACCGTGCGGAATACCGTAGGCGACTCCATCAACACTGTTCCACGCCTGCATCTTGAGAAAGTCGTAGATGCCGGCGTAGTTCTCGAGCAGGTCGGTGTTGACCGGAGCGACATCGCCAGCGGCGACGAGACGAAGCGATGCATCACCGGATGCGGCGACCACGTCGTACTCGCCCGTCTTCATGAGGCTGAATGCTTCGTCGGAGGTGCCATAGGTCTTGCTCGTCACCTGACAACCGGTTTCGTCTTCAAACGCGGTCACCCAGTCGACCGCCGGGTCGTTCGAGCCGTCTTCGACGTAGCCGGGCCAGGCGAGGATCGAGACCGCGCCCTCCATTTCGCCGAGCTTGTCAGGCATGCCGGTGTCGACGTCGCCACCGGGTGACGCCGTTCCACACGCGGCCAGAAAGGTGACCGAGGCGATCGCGATGCCAGCGAAAATCGCTGGCCGTCGTACTGTGCTTAACTTCATTGTTTTCTCCGTATCTTTTGGTGGGGTTACTGGTGGGGTTAAATCTTTCGGTGGGGCCAAATCTTTTGGTGGGGCCAAATCTTTCGGTGAGGCCAAATCTTTCGGTGAGGCTAGACGGCTACGAGGTCTAGGGCTACGAGGTCTTTCGCGTTGAACGTCGCGACGACGTTCTCGCCGCGACGATCGTCCTCAGAAACAAACTGCTCGAGCACGGTGAGGGTCTTTCCGCCGCCGAGGGTGACGAGCAGTCGGGTACTCGTGCCGAGGTAGATGACCTCGCTGATGACTCCGGGCAGCGAGATGGCGCCGCTGGCTTTTGCCCCAGCGCCATGCAGAGTGATCTTCTCTGGGCGCACCGACTGGGTACCGCTGGCGCCGAGCATCGCGACTGATTCATCGGGATTGAAGATGTTGGATGTGCCAACGAACGATGCGACGAAGCTCGAGGCGGGCGATCCATAGATTTCAGCCGGGGTGCCGAGCTGCTCGATGCGGCCGTCATTGAACACGGCGATACGGTCACTGAGCGTCAGCGCCTCTTCTTGGTCATGCGTGACGAAGATGAACGTGATGCCGAGCGAGCGCTGCAACTCTTTGAGCTCGACCTGCATCTGTTCGCGCAGCTTGAGGTCGATTGCGCCGAGCGGTTCGTCGAGCAGCAGCACCTTGGGGCGCACGACGGTGGCGCGGGCAAGCGCAACGCGCTGGCGTTGTCCGCCAGAGAGCTGCGCGGGTTTGCGGTCGCCAAAGCCGCCGAGGCGAACGGAGTCGAGCGCCTCACGTGCTCGCTCTGCACGCTCGCGTCGACCGACCCCACGCACGCGCAGACCGTAGCCGACGTTCTCGAGCACGGTCATGTGCGGGAAGAGCGCGTAGTCCTGAAAGACAGTGTTGACATCGCGGTCGAATGGGGCGCTATGGGAGACATCGTCGCCGAACAGCGCGACGGGTCCGGACGTCGGCTGCTCGAATCCGGCTATCAAGCGCAGCACGGTCTTCTTGCCAGATCCCGATGGGCCGAGCATCGAGAAGAACTCGCCCTCGGCGATATCGAGGTCGAGGTCATCGACCGCGTTGACGGCACCGAACG
>JANONY010000166.1:0-10041 GCA_031421055.1 Actinomycetes bacterium
CGCCGGCGTGGTCGAGAAGTGGGACCTCTACGTTCGCGGCTTCGAACTTGCGACCGGCTACTCAGAGCTCGTTGACCCGGTGGTGCAGCGCGAGCGCTTCGTAGAGCAGGCCAAGCTCGCCAGCTCGGGTGACCTCGAGGCGATGCCCATCGATGAAGAGTTTTTGCGCGCGCTCGAGTACGGCATGCCGCCGACGATGGGGCTTGGCATGGGAATCGACCGACTGCTCATGGCGATAACCGGTCTCGGCATTCGTGAGACGATTCTGTTTCCATTGGTCAAGTAGACCCGCTGGCGTAAAGCCTGCCTAGGCCGATTCGCGCCAGACGATATTTGTCGGAAGCATCGTGCCGACGTGCTCTGGGGCATTGCCGTTGACAAGGCCGAGAATCACCGAAGCCGCCTCGCGACCGAGAAGATCTGCGGGCTGGCGAACCGTCGACAGCGGGGGCTGGCAGCGCATCGCCCAGTCGCTGTCGTCGAATCCTACAATTCCGACATCGCGCGGTACCGACCGGCCATGCTCGCGAAGAACGTCCATCGCACCAGCGGCGATCGCGTCAGAGCTGGCGAAGACACCGTCGATATCTGGCGCGCGATCGAGCAGCATTTTCATGCCCTCGACCCCACTCCCCCGCGAATACAACGAAAAGTCGACGACCAGATTTTCATCGAACTGATCTCCGAGCGCATCGCGAAAACCGGCAAGGCGTTCGGCGCCGGAGTCGCGGTCGAGTGCAGCCGCGATCATGCCTACCCGACGTCGACCGGTGGCGAGCAAGCGCGACGTGATCTGGCGGGCGGCGCCTCGGTTGTCGATGCCGACGTAGGGACTGTTCGGCTCAGTGGATGGGTGGCCGACGAAAACCGCAGGCAGTCCGATCTGGGCAATCGCGGCCGAGATGGGGTCATGCTCGCGCGCCGAGACGATGATCGCTCCGTCGACGAATCCGCCACGCAGGTACTCGGTGATTCGGCTGCTGTCGCGGTCAGATCCGATGATGAGACACACCAGCTGGTAGTCGGCCTCTGAAAGTCGGTCGTTGGTTCCAAGCAGGATCGCGCCGATGTTTGGGTCTTCAAGAAAGACCGAGTGCGGTTCGTGAACGATGAGAGCGACGGCACGCGTGCTCTGGGTGACAAGGTTGCGGGCGGCCATGTTGCGCACGTAGCCGACCTTTGCGATTGCCTGTTCGATCGCAGCCCTCGACGCGTCAGATACGTAGGGTTCATCGTTGAGCACGCGCGATACCGTGCCGCGCGACACATTTGCTTCGGCCGCCACATCGAAGATCGTGGCGCGGCGGGGCCGGTCAGAGTGATTGGCCATGTGCTCATGGTAGTGCCAGCAAGATTTGCCGTGATCGCTGGTGTGGGAACGTGCACACTTGGCGCAATTGTTTGACATCGCGGGCACCGATGATCTACTCTGTGAACGTTCCCAGATCACAATGGTGATTTCGCTTTCGACACTCTGTGCACGTTCCCAGAATCGAGTAGCCATTGTGAGACCGCGCCAAAGGAGGCCAGAGTGACACCACGCGTTGAGCGCGATCACGCGCTGTGGTCTCCGACGTCGCTCGTGCTTGGTTGCGACTACAGCCCGGAACAGTGGCCAGAGTCGGTGTGGATTGACGACATCCGACTGATGAAGCAGGCGGGCGTCAGCCTCGTCGCCATCAACATCTTCGGTTGGGCGAGCATCGAGCCGCGTGCCGGAGAATACGAATTCGGTCAGCTCGACGCCATCATCGAGCTTTTGCACGCCGCAGAGATCCAGGTGAATCTTGGAACAGCGACGGCATCGCCGCCCCCGTGGTTGACAACGAAGTACCCGGACATTTTGCCTGTCGCTGCCGACGGCACGAAGCGTTGGCCGGGCGGGCGACAAGCGTGGTGCCCGAGTTCTCCGGTCTTTCGACGCGAGGCGATGCGACTCGTCGCGGCCGTGGTGCAGCGCTACGGCTCTCATCCGGCGGTCGCGATGTGGCACGTGTCCAACGAACTCGGATGCCACAACGCCCTGTGCTATTGCGACGAGTCTGCCCGCGCCTTCCGCCGTTGGCTCTCGGCGCGCTACCACGACATCGAGAGCCTCAACGACGCGTGGGGCGCGGCCTCCTGGAGCCAGCGGTACAGCAGCTGGGATGACGTGCTCCCGCCCCGAACGACGCTTTCGGCTGCTAATCCTGCGCAGCGCATCGACTTCGCGCGGTTCAGCTCTGACGAGCTGCTCGACTATTTTCGCGGCGAAGCCGACATCATCCGCTCGATGAGCAATCAGCCAGTCACCACGAACTTCATGGTGACGGCGCACGTGCGCACCCAAAACTACTGGCAGTGGGCGGCCGACATGGACGTCATCGCGAACGACCACTACGTCGACAACCGGTTGCCGAATCCGGCAACAGAACTTGCGTTCGCGGCAGACCTCACCCGCGGCCTCGCTGGTGGCGCTCCATGGCTGCTCATGGAGCAGTCGACGAGCGCCGTGAGCTGGCAGCCGCACAACATCGCCAAGCAACCGGGCGAGATGATGCGAAACACAATGACCCACGTTGCGCGCGGAGCAGACGGCGTGTGCTTCTTTCAGTGGCGTGCCTCTCGGCAAGGCGCCGAGAAGTTTCACTCGGCGCTTCTGCCGCACGCAGGCACCGATTCAGCGATCTGGCGCGAGACCCTCGAACTCGGATCGCTTCTCGGCAAGCTCGACGAGATTGTGGGCACGCGAGTCGAGTCTGACGTGGCGATGGTTTTCAGTTGGGAAGCGTGGTGGTCAGCCGAGGGCGATTCGCAGCCGTCTTCGTCGGTGCGCTACCTCGAACAAGTGCACGCGGCGTACGCCGCGTTGCGCGCTGCCGGAGTCACCGTTGACCTTGTCGCTCCAGGGGCTCCGCTTGACGGCTACCGGCTCGTCATGGTGCCGAGCCTCTACATGGTTAGCGATCACGCTGTTTCGATGATCGAGAGTTTTGTCGCGGACGGCGGTGCGGCCGTTGTCACGTTCTTCTCCGGCATCGTCGACGAGACTGACAGCATTCGACTCGACCCAACCGGCGCTGTGCCACCGGGTGCATTCTCATCGCTCATCGGCGCGTGGACCGAGCAGTTCTTTCCGCTCGCACCGAACGAGACCATCGCGCTCACCGACGGTTCCGCGCCGACCATCTGGTCGGAGCGGGTGCGTGTGACGACGGCGGATGTGGTCGCGCGATTCGAGAGCGGCCCTGCCGCCGGCGACCCGGCCATCACTCGCAACTCGTTTGGGCGCGGCACCGCGTGGTATGTCGCCACCGCTCTCGACGAGCTCGGCCTCGCCGCGTTCATAGTCGGCGTTCTCGACGCGGCGGGTGTGACCTATCGCCCGACCGAGCCAGGGCTCGAGATCATCGTGCGCTCAAACGACCGCTCGCGATTCACCTTCTTCATCAATCACAACGACCGGCCGGTGAGTGTGGATGCCGACGGCGCCGAACTCGTTACCGGGGTGGTTGTGCTCGGCCGGTTGGAAGTTCCGGCCGGCAGTGTGCGCATCGTGCGACACCAGTCAGCAGTGAGAGAGGCAGCGTAATGGCAACACAGGCGATTAACGCCCGAATCCGCAAGCCGCGCGCGTCGATGCACCGAGGTTCTATCGCTCTGTTCGTGGGTCCGTTCGCGGTGCTGTTCGTTCTCTTCTACCTCGTGCCGATTATCTACGCGATCTACCAGTCGTTGCTCACGGTCGAGCGCGAGGGAACCTTCGGCAAAGCCCGCGAAGTCTTTGGCGGCCTCACTCAATATGTTCAGGTGTTTCAGAACGAAGCCTTCTGGGCGTCGGTTCTGCGTGTCATGACCTTCGGCATCGTGCAGGTGCCTGTCATGCTCGGGTTCGCGCTGCTGCTTGCGCTGTTGCTCGATTCGCCCCTCATCAAGGGGCGCCGCTTCTTCCGCCTCGCCTTCTTCGTGCCGTACGCGGTACCCGGGGTCATTGCAGCCATCATGTGGGGTTTCCTCTACTCGCCGAAACTCTCGCCGTTTACGGCGATCACCGGCGAGATCAATTTTCTCGGAGCCGACCTCATCCTGTGGTCGATCGCCAACGTCGTGACCTGGATCTACGTCGGCTACAACATGTTGATCATCTACTCGGCGCTGCTGGCGATTCCTGTCGAGCTCTACGAAGCTGCACGTCTTGACGGTGCATCGCAAGCGCGCATCGCGTGGTCGATCAAGATTCCGCTCGTTGCCCCGGCGATCACCCTCACCGCCTTTCTCTCGATCATCGGCACCCTGCAACTGCTCGCAGAACCGCAGGTATTCAAGAGCTTCACTTCTACCGTGACGAGTACATTCACCCCGAACCTCACGATCTACTCCACGGCGGCCGTACCGAACGTCAACCTGGCCGCCGCGCTGTCCGTGGTGCTTGCCGTGTTCACGTTCGCCCTGTCTTTCGGCGTGATGCGCCTGACGCAACGAAAGGTAGGAGCATGATCGCCACCACTGTTGCTGCGACGCGGCGTCGTGCGCCCCGAGAAAACATTCTCTCGAGAAGCGCCGCCATGCTCATCATGTTGGTGAGCGCCTTCTATTTCCTCGTGCCGATCTGGTGGCTGTTCGTCGCAGCAACGAAAGACCGATCAGAGTTCACGACGACGTCGCCGCTCTGGTTCGGCGAAATGAACCTTGTTGAGAACATCGCCAAGCTCGCAACCTACCGCGACGGTGAATTCTTCCGGTGGATGCTCAACAGCGTTCTCTACGCAGGCGCCGGTGCCGCTCTCGCTACCCTCATCGCGTCGATGGCCGGCTACGCCATTGCGAAATACACCTTTTGGGGCAGAGAGACAGCGTTCAACGTGATCCTCGGCGGCGTGCTCGTTCCGGCAACGGCGCTGGCACTCCCGCTCTTTCTGTTGTTCAGCCAATTCGGGGCGACGAACACTTTTTGGTCGGTGTTCTTGCCGAGCCTCGTGAGTCCGTTCGGGGTGTACCTCGCCCGCATCTATGCGGCGTCGAGCGTGCCAGACGAGATCATCGAAGCGGCGCGCATCGACGGCGCCGGCGAGCTGCGTACCTTCTTCACCATCTCAACTCGACTGATGGCGCCAGCGTTGGTCACGATTTTCCTCTTCCAGTTCGTTTCCATCTGGAACAACTTCTTCTTGCCGCTGATCATGCTGCGAGACGAGGGATTGTTTCCCGTCACGCTCGGACTCTACGTGTGGAACACACAGGTGAGTCAGATCCCAGAGATCCGGGCGTACGTGATCACCGGCGCCCTGCTGTCGATCATCCCGCTCATCATCGCCTTCCTTGCCTTGCAACGCTTCTGGCGTGGTGGGCTCGGCTCAGGCGGCCTCAAATGAGCGCCACAGAATTCGATCGGTGCGAGCCGATCGAAAACCCAAGCACCACCGCAAACGCACGAAAGGAAAACACAATGTTGCATCGCAATGCACGAGTCGGAGGAGCACTGCTGCTCGTCTCGGCTCTCACGCTCACGGCGTGCTCGACCGGAGGAGGCGAAGACGGCACCGATGCCGCCGCGTGCGCCCCTTCGACCGGAGACGTCAACCTCACCTTCACCAGCTGGCTGCCAGGCGTCGAAGACGCTGTCGCCATCTGGAACGAGGAGAACCCAACCATTCAGGTCGAGGTTCAGACCGGTCCCAACGGCAACGGCGGAACCTACAAGAACTTCTTCAACCAGATTGAGGCAGGCAACGCTCCTGACCTCGGTCAAATCGAGTTCGACGCTCTGCCGAACTTCCGCGTTCAAGACGGTGTGGTCAACATTGCCGACTGCGCTGGCGTTGCCGACGCAGAGAGCCAGTTCATCGACTGGACCTGGAGCCAGGTGACGTTCGGCGAAGAGAACGCTGTCTACGCGATCCCGCAAGACATTGGTCCGGAGGCGCTGTACTACCGCACCGACCTGTTCGAAGAGGCCGGCATTGCTATTCCTGAGACGTGGGAAGAGTACGCGGCTGCCGCGGCACTGATTCGTGAAAAGGGTGGCTACATCACCAACTTCTCGCAGTCTGACATCAACGCGTTCGCCGGTCTCGTCTGGCAGGCCGATGGCCAGTGGTTCGCCAACGACGGAACCAACTGGGAAGTCACGCTCGACTCGCCAGAGTCGACAAAGGTTGCCGAATACTGGCAGGGTCTGCTTGATGACGACCTCGTTGGAACGGTTGCTCCGTGGACCGACGAGTGGAACGCGGCGTACAACACCGGTGAAATGTGGACCTGGGTCTCTGCTGTCTGGGGAGCCAACACCATCTCGAGCGGCGCTCCAGACACCGCAGGCAACTGGGCCGTTGCCCCGATGCCGCAGTGGACGGCTGGCGCATCGGCGGCGGGCAACTGGGGTGGCTCGACCACCGCGGTTCTTACCGGAAGCAAGCACCCGTACGAGGCTGCCCAGTTTGCACTGTGGCTGAACTCTGACCCAGAGGCACTGACCGCGATGAACAAGTCGGCGAACATCTACCCGGCGACCATCGCCGGTGCCTCACTCCCCGTGTTCGGTGAGGGTCTGGACTTCTACGGTGGGCAGAACATCTACGAGGTGTTCGCTGAAGCGGCGAAGAACGTCAACCCCAACTTCACCTGGGGCCCGACGATGACGCAGACGTACACCGATGTCGCCGATGGTTTCTCGGCCGCGCTCTCTGGCAACGGCACTCTGCTCGATGCCTTGAAGACCGGTCAAGACAAGACGATCGCTGCTCTCAAGGCTGCGGCGATTCCGGTCAAGGGATAACGTCTAATCATCACCAGCATCATCTACATCCGTGCCGCGGGTTCCAGCATCGTGCTGGACACCCGCGGCACGGCTGTGCCCGCCCTCGTGCATTGGGGGGCGGATCTCGGCTCGCTCAGCGAACACCAGCTCACTTCTCTGGCCGACAGTCGCACTCGCGCCGTTGGCCCCAGCTCGATAGATTCACCGTTTCGCCTGAGCCTGATGCCAACCCTCGCCGATGGGTGGAGTGGGTTGCCGGGCATCGAGGGGCGACACGACGGGCGAGGTCGGCGGCCCGTGCTGCGCCTCGAGGGCGAGGTTGAATCGACTGCCTCTGCGTTTACGGTCACTCTCGTTGACGACGCCGACGGCGATCCGGTGTTGCGTGTTGTGATTGAGGCGCACTTTGACGACAGCGGCATTCTGCACACTCGCAGCCGCCTCACCAATCTTGCCGACTCGAGCTTTGAGCTCGTCGGTCTCGCCACCGTGCTTCCCGTACCTCCCGTTGCCTCAGAGCGACTCGATTTCGCCGGGGCGTGGGCGGCCGAGCGGCTGCCACAGCGCGCAGCGATCCAGTACGGCACAGCCCTGCGCGAGTCGCGCCACGGACGTGGCGGTCACGACGACGCGATGCTCACGGTGGCGGGGTCGGCCGGGTTCGGGTTTCGTGCAGGCGAGGTCTGGGCCGTTCATCTCGCGTGGAGCGGCGATAAGCGCACCTGGGTTGAACGGTCTGCAATCGGCGCGACGACTCTGGGTGCTGCCGAGTTGATTGCGCCGGGCGAAGTGCGCCTGGAGTCGGGTGACGAGTACTGCACTCCGTGGGCTCTGGCCGCATGGTCAGATCGCGGGCTCGACGGGGTGTCGGCTCGACTGCACAAGACATTCCGTCGTTTGCCAGCGCATCCCTCATCGCCCAGACCGCTAACCATCAACACGTGGGAAGCCGTCTACTTCGACCACGGCCTCGACCGACTCGCTGCTCTCACTGATCTGGCCGCCGAGGTCGGGGTTGAGCGGTTCGTGCTCGATGACGGCTGGATGACCGGCCGCACCGATGACACCCGCGCGCTCGGCGACTGGACGGTCGACCCCGTCTCGTGGCCGAGCGGTCTCGCTCCCCTCGTCGAGCGCGTGCGCGCCGCGGGCATGCAGTTCGGCCTCTGGGTCGAGCCAGAGATGGTCTCGCTCGACTCCACCCTCGCGAGGCAGCATCCCGAGTGGATCGTGCGCGACGCGAGCGATCGACTGCCTCTGTCGTGGCGCCATCAGTACGTGCTCGACCTCTCTATTGACGAAGCACGGGAGTACGTGCGTGACGCGCTGTTCGCCCTGGTCGACGAGTACCAGATTGACTACCTCAAATGGGACATGAACCGTGACCTCCTCGGCGGGTCTTCTCGGGCGCAGACGCGTGCGATGTACGGTCTGCTTGGTGAAATTCGCCAGCGGTACCCGTCGCTAGAGATCGAGTCGTGTTCGTCGGGGGGCGCCCGAATTGACGCGGGCATTCTCGAGTACGTGCAGCGGGTGTGGCCTTCCGACACCAACGACGCGCACGATCGCATCGCCATCATGCGTTGGACAAGCCTGCTGCTGCCGCTTGAGTACCTCGGCTCGCACGTCGGGTCGGCGCCCGCGCACACGACAGGACGATCGCAGTCGCTGTCGTTCCGGCTTGCGACAGCGCTGTTCGGGCATGCGGGCATTGAATGGGATCTAGCGGCGGCATCACCCGCTGAGCGCGAATCACTGCGCACGTGGGCGGCGGCGTATCGCGAGCTGCGAAGCGTGCTGCACACCGGTCAGGTTGTGCGAAGCGACGAGCCAGGCGATCCGGTGGTCTCCGGAGTCGTGTCAGAAGATCAGAGCGAAGCCGTGTTTCTGGTCGCCTGCCTCGAGTCGGCGCACGAGTCCACTCGCGCCGCACGCCGACTTCCAGGCCTTGACGCTTCGCGGAATTACCACATCTCTGTCGTCGATGTCGGCGCCGAGGCGGCCATCTACTGGGGCCGCTCGCCGCCGTGGATCGCGACGGGAGTCACGCTTCCTGGGAGCGTTCTCGGCAGCTTCGGCCTCGAGCTGCCAATGCTGCGCCCAGACGAAGCGATAGTGCTGCGCGTGAGTGACGCCCTCGCGCCGGCCGGCCCGGGTACTCTGAAGGCGATTCCTTTATCGGTCAAGTGAGGTAGCAGTGGACGACAAACCGAACATCTCTACCGCCCGCATTGTCATTTGGATCGTCCTGGGAGTCGCCGGGCTTTACTTAGTGATCAGCGGACTCATGGGTGCGCTCGGCTCGTAGGCGCTACCTCCTGCGTCTACGCGCACGGTTCGAGGATCTACCCGATGGCTAGAATTGGCCTATGTCGACGCGATCGAAGACCGTGTTCTGGCGTGTGTTGTTTTGGCTGGGAGTGGCGGCGGCATCCATCGGGCTTCTCAGCATCGGCATCGTCGGCATGATCGTCAAGGGCTGACCCGTGGATCGCCGCACCTCGAGACTTCTCATGACCGGCGCGCTCGTCGGACTGCTCGTGGTGATCGCGGTCATCACCGTGGCCAACGCCGTCGCCTAAGCTTGGAGGGTGCCCGACGAACCTTGGCTTGCAGCGCTCTACTCACTCGCCCCGACCGTGCTCGTCGGCGGGTTGTTTTGGTTCATCATGCGCTCGATCATTCGCGCAGATCGCACTGAGCGATCGGCCTTTTCGAAGATCGAGGCCGAAGAACGCGCGCGGGCCGAGCGCGAGCGCACTCAGGCGTAGACGCGGCTACTGTGCCGCCAACGCGGCCGTGAGTTCGGTCAGCAGTCGGTCGCAGTCGTCGCCGCTGAACGGCAGCGGTGGGCGAATTTTGAGGATGTTGTTCTCGAAGCCAGAGGCGGCCAGAAGCACGCGTCGCTTGCGCATCTCGTTTACCACCGCGAGCGTCTCGGTGCTAGCCGGGGCACCATCACGCCGAAGCTCGACGCCGATGAACAGACCTGCCCCCCGCACATCAGCGATGAGGTCACTGTCGATCGCGCTGAGCGCGCTGAGCAGGCGGTCGCCAATGACGCGGGCGTTCTCGATCAGTTGCTCGTCGCGCAGCACGTCGAGCGTGGCCTGGGCGGCCGCGATCGAAACGGTGTTGCCTCCGAAGGTGTTGAAGTAGCGCACCTCGCGGCCGAAGGCATCCACGAGTTCGGCGCGCGCCATCACCGCTGCGACAGGGTGGCCGTTGGCCATGGGCTTTCCGACGGTGATGAGGTCGGGGGTGAGGTCGTAGCGATCGAAGCCCCACATGCCGTGGCCGAGGCG
>JANONY010000167.1:0-4021 GCA_031421055.1 Actinomycetes bacterium
GGCATCGGCGAGCGCAAAGCGCCCGGCGATCTCGACGCGCAGCCTACCCTCGGCCGCGAGCGCGATTGCAGCCGGCGTCGCTCCTTGGTCGCGCTGCACAAACGCGAAGCCCGCCTCCTGCGCCGGAGAGTTGCGCGCGATCGTGACGGCCCGCTCGAGGCCAGGCATGAGGTCTACGGATGCCTCTGCCGCATCCATCGACCCAACGAAGTCGGCGATCGCCGTCACCCCTGCAATCGCGCGCACTCGCTCGGCGAGGCCTGGACCGTACGCGACCGGTTCGGCGCCAAGCTGGCGCACGAAATCGTGGTTCGCCGCGGAGGCCGTGCCGATCACGCGAGCGCCAAGCGAGCGGGCAATCTGCACCCCCGCCGAGCCAACACCACCGGACGCGGCGTGTATGAGCAGCACATCGCCCGGCCCCACAGCCAGTTGACGGATGGCGGCGAACGCCGTGCCTGCAGCCACCGGCAGCGAGGCTGCCTCCTCAAACCCAACGGAAGCTGGCTTCAGCCACGCCTTTGCGACCGGCACGACGCGGTCGGTGGCATAGCCACCGAGGTGCACGTTCCAGATCACCTCGTCGCCGACGGCGAAGCCAGTCACATCCGCACCCACAGCGATGATGACGCCCGCGCCCTCGTTGCCAGGAACGATCGGCCGTGCTGGCGGCTCTGATGACATCCCGCCAGAAACGTATTTCCAGTCATAGGGGTTGACGCCGAGCGCCCGGTTGCTCACCAGAAGTTCACCTGGCCCCGGGGCCGCTGCCTCGAACTCGAAGGGGTAAAGAACCGACGGCTCACCGAAGGCGTCGAACTGCATGCGAGTGCTCATGCTTCTACCCAACGCCATTGATCGTCGAAACCATACCGCTAGCGCTTTTTTGCCTTGAGTACTTTCTCGTCGATCGGCGCATCGCCGCTGGCCTTGAGCGCCGCGTAGTGCGCACGCGCTTCGTCTTGGCGCACCCCTTCGGCACCGGTGGCGATTACCGCGCGCAGATGTTCTGGCGCGAAACCGAAGGCATCGGTCAGAGCGAGGGCATGCGGGCGCAGTCGCGCAAGCAACCGGTCGTCGATGTAGGCGGTGATTGCCTCGGCCCGTTGCGCAGAAAGTCGACCGTGAATGAGGTACCACGCGAGCTGCTTTTCGATAAGGGTAAGACCGAAAAGGTCGCGCAGCCACGTCATCACTTGCTTTGTCGATGCATCGGGGATCTCGGCGAGCGCGTCCGTGAACGCCTCCCACTGCAGCAACTCGGCGTGCGCTCGCGCTGCCTCGATCAGCTCGTTCTGGTGCCGATTGAAAAGGGCGGCCGCGTCGGCGGGAGCCATCCGTTGCGCGGGCCGCAGGCTCGTTGCGAGTGCGGCGACCATGGTATGCACGCGGTCGGTGAGCAACTGCCGCTGCGAGGCGGTGTCGCGCACATAGCCGACCGAGCGGGCCGTCGACCCAAAATCGGCGACGTTCTGCACGAATTGACGAAGGCCAGAGCGATTGTAGGTCGCTTCGCCCACTTGCGTTGTCACGTACCCGGCAAGTGCGCCAGCGTCAGCCTTGGCGAACTTGCTCGAGTAATCGGTGAGCAGGCGCTTCGCGACGAGCTGAAGCAAAACGTTGTTGTCGCCCTCAAACGTCACGTACACGTCGAGGTCTGCGCGCAGCTGAGTGAGCCGATTCTCGGCGAGGAATCCGGCGCCGCCGCACGCCTCTCGGCACTCCTGGATAATGTCGAGGGCTGCCCACGTGCTCAGCGGTTTGAGTGCGGCCGCGATCGTCTCGAGATCTTGGCGATCGTGATCGGTGTCGGTTCGACCGCTGAACACGCCATCGAACGCGGTGAGAAACACCTCGTGCGCAAACGACATCGCGTAGGTCTGGGCGAGGCGGGGCAGTAGTCGACGCTGATGCCGGCCGTAGTCGAGCAGCACCTCTTCGTTCTCGTCGCCCGCCGTGAATTGCCGCCGCTCGTTTCCGTAGCGAATCGCGATCGTCAGCGCGGCCTTGCTCGCGACGACCGCTGCGCCGTCGAGCGAGACTCGGCCCTGCACAAGCGTGCCGAGCATCGTGAAGAAGCGGCGACCAGGGCTGTCAATCGGCGAGGTGTAGTCGCCGTTCTCATCGACGTCGCCGTACTTGTTGAGCAAGTTGACGCGGGGTACGCGCACATCGTTGAAGTGCAGGCGGCCGTTGTCGATGCCGTTGAGGCCGCCCTTAAGGCCATCGTCTTCACCGCCGATGCCGTCGAGAAAGCCTCTGTTGTCGCGAATCGGCAGGTAGAACGCGTGCACGCCGTGATTGACGCCCTTCGTGATCAGTTGCGCGAAAACGACGGCTGCGCGTCCATGGAGAGCCGCGTTGCCGAGGTAGTCCTTCCAGGCTGCGCGAAACGGAGTGTTGATGATGAATTCGTCAGTGAACTCGTCGTAGGTCGCTGTCGTGCCGATCGAGGCCACATCCGAGCCGTGTCCCGTCTCGGTCATGGCGAACGCGCCGGGCACCTTGAGGCTCAGGATGTCGGGCAGCAGGCTCGCGTGGTGGCGCTCTGTACCGAGGTGCGCGACGGCCGCGCCGAACAAGCCCCACTGCACCCCGGACTTGATTTGCATCGATGGATCACCCAGCACCAACTCTTCGAAGCTTGCGATGTTGCCGCCGTGGTCTTCTTGACCTCCCACCGCCTTGGGGTATGCACGGTGTACCGACCCCTCCTCAACCAATCGGCCAAGCTGCCAGAGCACGCGCTTGCGGTGCTCGTCAACGCTGAGGCCGTCGATGCGGTGAAAGTCTGGGTTGAGCAGCAGCTCGCGCGAGTGCGTGCGCGCCTCGGCCCAGTTACCGAGCAGATACTCGCCGAGCCAGGTCGAATCGATCGCGCTGGTATCGACGATGGCAGTTGCGCCGGTGTCTGCTGGGATAGCCGGGCGATCGGTGAGCTGGGTCATGAGCGTTCTTTCCGTGAGGATGTGCCTAATCCTTACGGTACGAGCGTCTGCCTGGCGCGCCAAATACCTCGTTTCAGGCCCACCAAAGCCGCTGCAATACCGGCCACAGTTTTGTGGGTTTCCTCACCAAAGCTGCGGATGCGCTGTGCGATACCGCAAGTGGCTACAGCTGGTCGCCGGCCACCTCGAAGGTGTTACACGACTCCGGGCCCTGTTCCATGCCGATCGTGAACCAGCGCTGACGTTGCTCGCTCGACCCGTGGGTCCAGCTCTCCGGGTTGGTCTGGCCCTGAGTTTTTTCCTGGATGTTGTCGTCTCCGACCGCAGCGGCTGCCGCGAGCGCGTCAGCAAGCTCCTCGTTGGTAAAGGTCTTCAAAAACGTCACGCCATTTGCGTCTTTCGTCGTGCTCGCAGCGCCTGCCCAAGCGCCTGCGAAACAATCGGCCTGCAACTCGAGGCGCACACTGTCTGACGTCGGGCCGGTGTCTTGCAGATTCTTGCCATCCATGATTCCGGCGATGTTCTGGATGTGGTGGCCCCACTCGTGCGCAACGACATAGATCTGCGCGAGCGAGCCAGCATCTTCACCGAACTGTTCGCGCAGCTGGCCGTAGAAGGCGGTGTCGATGTAGATTGTCTGGTCTGGCGGGCAGTAGAACGGCCCTACGGCGGTCGTCGCTGTGCCGCAGCCGGTTTCAACCTGACCGTCAAATACCTTGGTCCCGGGATTGACGTATTCAATACCGAGATCGGGCGCCTTGTCCGTCCAGTAGTCGCCAATCGTTGCAGCAGCGCCCTGTACCCGACAGTCGATGTCGGTGTTCGCTTGCTCAGCCGTACAGTTGAGTTGTTCTTCCGGACCAGCTGGCCCTTGACCGCCAGCGCCGAGAAGTCCACTCAAATCGGTGTTAGTAAAAACCGAGATAAGCAGCACGATGATCGCGATAACGCCACCACCACCACCAACCCCGATCGCGGTGTTGCGCCCGCGGCGCGTAACTTTGCCCGAGCTGATATCGGCGTTGTCGTTAAACGTCATGGAGCAACGCTACCGGTCGGGGCTGAGTGCGCAA
>JANONY010000168.1:0-27625 GCA_031421055.1 Actinomycetes bacterium
GCGCACGTGGTTGTCGCGCAGGGCGAAGGTGCTCTCATCAGTCACCGTGAAGTAGTCGGTGGAGCCTTGCCACCCGAGAGTGCGCAGCCCGCCGAAGGCGACGTTGATCGACACGAAGACGCACACGGCACCAACGATGACTAGAATGGCGCGGAAGGAGAGGTATGATACGGTCACTGCTGAATCTTTCTGGTCATCCGGATCTCTGGTACCCCGGTGTCAACGTCGAACATGCTCTCGCCATCAGGCTGCAAGCCGTGGCGACGATATGAAGGCTATCGCCCGATCGTTGCCCTCGAATACCCACAGCACGGCCGCCCCTCCAGCGAGAGCCTGCTCGACCGAGCGGGTAGCTGACAGCGCGCTATCGGCTCGGCCGTGGGTCGAGGTGGATGCCCGCGAGCATGCACCGCACCGACCCGCCAGCGAGTTCGATAGTCGGAATGTCGAGGGGCAGGATTCGCGCGCTTTGCTCGATGACCTGACGCTGATCGCTTCTCAGACTGGCCTCTGCCCGCCGCGACATGGCGAGGATTCGGCCGTTCCTCGTGTGCAGCTCGATGGCATTGCCCGCGAAGTGTGCGATCTGCTCGTGGCTGAGAGCAATGACCGGTCGCTCGTCGCCGGCGAGCCGTTCAACGACCTCGCGCCGGCGCTTATCGTCGACGATCATCTGCTCGCCGAAGAGCACGAACTCTGTCGCAATGCAGAGGATCACGTTGGTGTGGTAGACGGGCACCCCCGCTGAGTCGACCGCATCGAACGCCATCGGCTCATAACCGAACGCGGTGCAGAATCGCTCAAGCGCGAGCGGATTGGCGCGAAGAGAGTTCGCAACGTAGGCGACCCGGTTGACGGCGTCGAGCACCATGGCCCCGGTGCCTTCGAGGAAGATGTCGTCGTACTCGAGGCCGGAATAGTCAATGACGTCCTGCACCCGGTAGTCCCGCTTCAGCATCTCGATGATGTCGGTGCGCCGCTCCCCGCGACGACTGGGCGAGTACATCGGGTACAGCGCGACGCGCCCGCCTGCGTGCGCTGAAAACCAGTTGTTCGGGAAGACGCTGTCGGGGTAGTTCGCGGACTCGTCCTCGAAAATGTGCACCCTGACACCCGCATCATTCAGTGCTGCGGCAACGGCGGTGGCCTCGGCATAGGCGTCCCTGGCGATCTGTTGCTCATCCCGCGTCGGATCAAGAGCTTGGAAAGCATTGTCCGCTGCCGTGTCGGGGTTGGGAGCGAACCGATGGGGTCGCACGAGAACGACTGCCGAGGGCGCCTGAACCGACATCGCGAAGTCTCCTCTGCTGCGTGCCAGCTCGAGCGAGCGGCAGAGCTAAGCCTACGAGCAGCTAGCCTTTACCCATGGCAGCTGAACCGGTGCACAAACGCGTTCGTACCCGACACTTTCAGAACGCGAAAGAGAGTGGGCTGAAGTTCACCGGGCTGACTAGCTATGACCAGTTGACTGCATCCATCTTCGACGCGGCTGGCATCGACTTTCTGCTCGTCGGCGACTCGGCCGGTAACAACGTTCTCGGCTACGACACGACTCTGCCGGTGACCGTCGACGACCTCATCCCGCTGACGCGCGCCGTCGCCGGTGCTGTAAAGCGCGCCTTCGTCGTTGCGGACATGCCCTTCGGCTCGTATGAGACGAGCCCGGACGAGGCGCTGCACACCGCGTTTCGCTTCATGAAAGAGACGCACGCCCACGCCGTCAAGCTCGAGGGCGGTGTTCGCAGCGCCGAACAGATTCGCCGTATCGTCAGCGCCGGAATCCCGGTGATGGCACACATCGGCTTCACACCGCAGAGCGAACACGGACTCGGTGGCCACATCATCCAGGGGCGCGGCGAGCAAGCCGAAGCGCTCTTGGCCGACGCCAGAGCGGTCGAAGATGCCGGTGCTTTTGCCGTCGTGCTGGAGATGGTGCCATCTGCCGTCGCGAAGCGCATCACCGAACAACTCAAAATTCCGACAATCGGCGTCGGTGCAGGGCCGCACGTTGACGGCCAGCTACTGGTGTGGACGGACTGGGCTGGGTTGACGACCGGTCGCATCCCTAAATTTGTCAAGCAGTATGCGAACCTCGCAGGCGTTCTCACGGATGCCGTCACTGCCTACCGAACAGAGGTCGAGTCGGGCGCCTACCCGGCCCCTGAGCACGAGTACGAGGACTAGACGAAGCTCGCGGCGACCTCGCCGGTAATCACCACGCGGCGGAATTCGCCGTTCTCCTCGATCACGATGGTCGCGATCTCGTCGTGAGTGTCTGGGCTCAGCCGCACGGTGATCGAGCCGCGCACGACCTCGGCAAGCAGCGGAAGTAGCGAGTTCTCGACGCGTGCCCGGTCGGCGAGCGGGAGCGGCGTGCCTAGGTCGTCGATGAGCGTGACGGTAAGTCCACGCGCGCGAGCCTCACGAACGGCTTCAGCAATGCGGCTACCGCTTGCGCCCGCAGCCTGAGTACCACCACGGAGCGTCGCGGAGACGGCGGCAAACTCCTGCAGGTCTTGAGACGTGAACGGCGCTGGCGCAATGATGCGCTCGAGTACCGCGCGCGCATCCTGTTGGAGACGCGCGTTCTGCGCGTCGCGCTCGCGCACAGCGAGCTCGGTCGCGGCCGAGACCGCAGCGCGTGAAGCCTGGTAGTTCTGAATCGACGCGATGGTCTGCGTTGCGCGTCGCAAAATGATCGCAAACAGCGAGCCGATGACGAGGGTCGCCGACTGGCGAAACAAAAGCGTGATCACTCCGACGACGTCTTGAGCGACGAGAATTGCCACGACCACCGAGACAACCGCTATCGCGAGGAAGCCCACCCATGCCAGCGCACGGCGACCACGGAGGGCGAGCACGAACAGCAGGATCGTCATAGCACCGAGCGGCCACGTCGCATACCCGGGGTTCGCCGGGTCAACCACATTCCAGGCGCTGATCGCGGTCGCGAGCGTGACGATTGCGATCAGGACAAGCGTCCACGGCAGCGCGAGCGGCTCGCCAGTGATAAAGCCAAGCAGGATGAGGCCAGCCCAGAGCAGCACGAGTGCCCCGATGCCAGCAAGCGGCTCAATCATTCCGGGCAGGTTCATGATGGCGACGATTGTCGTGCCAATGCCGTAGATGATGAGCACGAGCCGACCGGCCCAGCTGTTAAGACGAAGGATGGAGGTGATATCAGTTTTCATTGGTGCCTTCATTCCACTCAAGCGTCACTGTCGTACCACGGCCAGGAACACTGAGAATCGACGCGCTCGCACCTGGCTGCGAGTTCACCCGCTGCACAATGTTGAGTCGAACACCGAGCCGATCGACTCCAACCCGACGAGGGTTGAAGCCTCGACCGTTGTCCTTGACAACAATCTCGATGCCACGCGGAAGACGCGACACACGCACTGAGCGCTGCACGGGTCGACTATCGCGACGATTGGCATGGCGGTTGCTGTTGCGTATCGCCTCGATCATGGCGTCGGTGAGCGCGTCGCCGACCTCGAGCGGCACGTTCAGCGGCGCATCCTCTGGAGTGCTTGAACTTGCGTAGGAGATCCCCTCAGCGACCGCGGCCGTGCGCAAACTCACATCGAGTTCGGTCAGCGGTATCGTGGCGACGAGTGGCAGTGTGGCTGCCGGCTGGTTGAGTTGTTCCAGAATGTGCGTCGCGCTGCGTCGAGCAACCTCGCGCGAGTCGGCCGTGTTATGCGATGCCGTGTACAGGGTCGAGAGCACTTCGTCTCGAGCAGAAGCCTGGTACCGAGTGCGCTGGCGTTCGACTGCTGCCGCGGCCGCGTTCTTTGCCGCTCCTTCTCGCGCGGTAGCCGCGAGCGCATCCTGCTCTCGTCCGGCAAAAATGGTGAGCTGAATCAGGGCGAGCATGAAGCCGCTGAGCAGCAGCGACATGATCGTGTCTTGAACAGCCTGGGAGGGATCCGGCGAACCGTAGGTGACAAAGCGCACGACACCCGTCACCACGCTGATCACAATCATGTATGCCCATGCCCCGAGGAATCCGACCGCAATCGCCGCTTCGCTCGTAGCTACCGCAATAGTGTTGCTGATCCAGGTGAGACCTTCGCCTTCGAGCGCGGTCTTGTCGGTCATCGCCGGGATCCAGAGCGCGAGAAAAGTCAGCGACGCCAGGGCGTGAAAACCAGCGAGTCCCCGCAGCACCCGGATCGGAGCGCGGAATGCGAACAACGCCATAACCGGGGGCAGACCGGCATAAATCACGATCGCCGCAATGGAGAACGCAGGGTTCAAAAAGCCGTGTTGCTCAATGATTCCCGGCAACCCGAGAAGCGTAAACAACATGCTTCCTACGCCGATCGAGACAATCAGGGTACGAACCACCCTGTCGTAAGCGCTCTGCATGATCACTATTCGGTACCGACCCTTCACGGTTGTTTGATCAGCGTGGCACAAATTGTTGCCGTGCGCGCGCAACGAAACGTGTCGCTTTTGGGGCCCGATTCCCCGCTAGTAGACCAAAAGGTCTACTAGCCGACTCTGGCTAGTCGCCTGCTGCGTCCTCCGCGGCCCACCGTTTGGCGCGTTCGGCAATGATCTCTGGAGCGCGAGCCGCTTCTTCACGACTGGCGAACGGACCGTCGCGGTCGCTGCCGAGCGACTGCTGGCCCTCCTCGACCTGCTTGGTCTTGTGGTTGTACCACCATTGCGTCATTGAGCGCTCCTTTGCGGTGGGCAGTTTGCCTCGTAGCTGCAGTACTAGCAGAAGAAGTGTGGAAGACCCAAAGTAGAAAGTCACGACTACGAGTACGACCGCAAGTGGATCGGAGATCCCGCCCCTAGTAACCGCACCGCTCGCGAACCATCCCACCAGCGCGGTTAGAATCAGCCGTTGCGCGAGAAAGTTCCAACGCGCCCAGAACCCACGCACCGAAGTACTGCGCAACAAGCCCACGGTCAACGCGATCTGAGAAGCCGCCGCGAGCGACAAAATCGTCAGCAATAGCGGCGATCCACCGTTGATCGCAACTCCGACGGTGAGCACCGTGGTGATCGTCGCGAACAGGGCGGGGCCGAAAACTTGTGCGAAGCGCGCCCGCTCAAATCGCTGCACAACCCGCCCTCTCCACGAAACTACGCTTGAGCCTATGCCCCGCGATTCCCACGGCCACCTCACACCTGGCCGCGTCACAGCCATACGCTCAGTACCGAAAGAGATCGCGCGGCCCGAGTACGTCGGGCGCCCCGCGCCAGAACGGTTTGCCGGCTCCGACGTGTACTCAGAAGAGTCCATCGAACGCATTCGAGAGTCGGGCACAATTGCGGCCCGCGCCATTGCGGCAGTTGGTGCCGCGATCCGCCCTGGCATCACGACTGAAGAACTCGACATCATCGCGCACGAGTTCGTGATTGCGCACGGCGCCTACCCCTCGACGCTCGGCTACCGCGGATTTCCGAAGTCGAGTTGTACCTCAATTAATGAGGTGATCTGCCACGGGATTCCGGATGACACGGTGCTCGAAGAAGGCGACATCATCAACATCGACATCACGGCCTTCGTGAACGGGGTGCACGGAGATAGCAACGTGACGTTTCTCGTCGGCGAGGTCGCGCCAGAGGTCGCTGAGCTCGTCGAGCGCACTCGCGAGTCACTCAATCGAGGAATGAAGGCAGTCGCACCCGGTCGAGAAGTGAACGTGATCGGGCGCGCCATCGAGTCGTATGCGAGGCGGTTCAACTACGGCATCGTGCGTGACTTCACCGGGCACGGGGTCGGCGAGGCCTTTCACTCTGGACTCGTGATTCCGCACTACGACTCTGCGCCGAAATTCGACGACGAGATTCTCAAAGGAATGGTGTTCACGATCGAGCCGATGCTGACGCTCGGCTCGCAAGATTGGGAGATGTGGGCCGACGACTGGACCGTCGTCACCCGCGATCGCAGCTACTCTGCACAGTTTGAGCACACCATGGTCGTGCGTGATGGCGGGGTTGAGGTACTGACGCAGGCTTAGAGCCAGCGCCCGAGAGGCCCGAGCAAGCCCGCACCGATCTTCTGTACGGCAGTGGGAAATCGGAGTGTCGCCGGCGATGCGAGCACCCAGAGCACCGCGCCGATGACGACTGCGATCACGAAGAGCACGAGGCCAGCCCAGCCGCTGTCTTGAGTGCCGAGCGTGATGTGGTTGAGATTCTGCAGAGCGCCAGTGATGAGCACGAGCGTGACGTGCGCAATCGTGAAGACGATGAAGTATGCCAGCACGAGCATGTGCACCGAGCGCACGACCTCGATGTTGAGCACGCGCGAGTTCTGCAGCCGCTTGGCAATTGACGGCGAGTGCAGCACGCCCGTGACGACCGCAAGCGGCGCCGCAACGAACACGGTCAAGAAGTAGGTCAACAGTTGGAGTCCGTTGTAGGCGACCCACGAATGTTGGGTCGGAAAATCGAGCGAGGCGTACTGAATTGCTGCGCTCAGTGCGGCAGGAAACACATCCAGCGACGTTGGCACAATGCGCATCCACTGCCCGGTCACGAAGAGCAAAACATAGAACAGGATGCCGTTGACGACCCACAACAACGTCACGCCGAGGTGCCACCAGCGTGCGAGACCGCCGGACAGGCGCTTGCCAGGCAGGCCGACGAGGGGGTGCAGTCCGACCGAATCGTCACGCGCCGACCAGCCGCCACCCTCGGGCATCTCGCGTTGAATGCGCAGCCAATCCCGGCCAGGGCTCGCTGGCTTGGTCCAGTAGAGCCTCGGGCGCACCGCCAACAACTGGAGTCCGGCGCGGGCAATCGGCACGAGGAAGATCGCGTTGAGCAGGTGCTGCCAGCGCAGCCACCACGGAAAGCCGCTCGGAGCGTCGTTGGCGACGCTGCCAGGGTTGTCGGTGATGAAGCTCTGCACCGGCGCGAGCGTGCGCAGCCAGATTGCGAGAACAACGAGTAGTCCGAGGGTGAGGGCGAGGGCGGGAAAGATCCAGACAAGGTTGAGCCAGCGGCGGCCCACTCGCAATCGGGGAAAAACCGCTGTGCCGCTTGGGCGGTCACCGACGGAATTCACCCGATCAGCCTATTAGCTGTGGCGAGCCGCAATTGCCGAGCACGTGCGCGAAGATGGACGCATGACAGTGGCTTTGGGAATCGACATCGGCGGAACCGGAATCAAAGGCGCATTGGTCGATGTCGAGACCGGCGAATTGTTGAGCGATCGAATCAAACATGCGACACCGGAGGGCGGATCGCCAGCGGGAATCGCGCAGGTCGTGCTCGACGTGATCGATGAGCTCGGCGGTATTCCGACCGAGGCACCGGTTGGGGTCTGCTTTCCTGCGGTTGTGCGGCGCGGCACCACGATGTCCGCCGCCAACGTGTCCAAAGAGTGGATCGGCCTTGAGGCAGAGAAGTTCTTCGAAAAGCACCTTGGTCGAGACATCACGTTCATCAACGACGCGGATGCCGCCGGCGTCGCCGAGGCGAGATTCGGCGCAGCGATGGGCCGAAACGGTCTCGTTGTGCTCACCACGCTTGGCACCGGCATTGGCTCGGCCCTGCTTTTCGACGGCGCGCTGATTCCCAATTCAGAGCTCGGACACCTCGAGATGAACGGCACGGATGCCGAGGATCAAGCAGCGTATTCCGCAAAGGAACGCGAAGACCTCAGCTGGGCTGAGTGGACCGAGCGACTGCAGCAGTACTACGAGCTGATCGAGAAGGTGCTGACGCCAGACCTATTGATCGTGGGCGGCGGGGTCTCCAAGAACCACGAGGAGTTCCTGCCGCTGCTGAGGCTTGACACCCCGATTGTGCCAGCGGTCCTGCGTAACAACGCGGGCATTGTTGGCGCCGCGACGCTCGCGGTCGTGCCCAAGGTCGCCTATTCACAATGACGCAGCCACCCGAGGGCAGACCTCGACTAAGCGCGTGGCGTTTCGTCATCACGTTCGGCACCGTCGCCCTGCTCGCCGACTTCGTCTACGAGGGCGCGCGCTCGATCACGGGCCCGCTACTTGCCACGCTCGGCGCGACCGCGCTAGTGGTCGGAGTCGTGACCGGCGCGGGCGAGGCAGCCGCACTGCTGTTGCGACTGGTTTCTGGCCCACTGGCCGACCGCACGAAACGGTTCTGGGCCTGGACAATTGCCGGCTACGCGCTCACCGTCATCAGCGTTCCGCTGCTCGGCTTCGTCGGCGTGCTGTGGGTCGCCTGCGGCCTCGTGATTCTCGAGCGTGTCGGCAAAGCGGTGCGCGCTCCGGCGAAGGATGCGCTGCTATCGTTCGCGACCGCTGCCACTGGGCGGGGCCGAGGGTTCGCCGTGCACGAGGCGATCGACCAGTTCGGTGCGGTGATCGGGCCGCTCGTTGTTGCGGCGATGCTGTTCGTGACTGGCGGTGATTACGGGCCCTCGCTCGCGATCCTCGCGCTACCTGGAGTACTCGCCCTCGCACTCGTGGTGTGGCTGCGGGCTCGGGTGCCTGAGCCGCTCAACTACGAGCTCGCAGCACGCAAGCTCGACCCGAAGCCGGTGGCGCACGACACCGGGCCGCTGCCCCGCGCGTTCTGGTTGTACTCCGGGTTCACCGCGACCACCATGCTCGGTTTCGCGACGTTTGGCATTCTGTCTTTTCACATGGTCGAAGCCGGGCTGCTCGCGCCTGCGCTGGTGCCCGTGCTCTACGCCGGTGTGATGGTGGTCGATGCGCTGGCTGCCCTTGCTACCGGTTGGGCGTACGACCGGTTCGGGCCGCGCGTGCTCCTCGCCCTACCGATTGTTGCCGCACCGATTCCGTTCTTCGGCTTCGCCGACACGCTCGCGCCTGTCATCGTCGGAGCCCTGCTCTGGGGCGTCGCGCTCGGAATCCAGGAATCGACCTTGCGCGCGACCGTCGCCGACCTCGTCGGCTCGCACCGTCGCAGTACCGCCTACGGAATCTTCGCGGCGATCGTCGGCGTCGCCACGCTCGGTGGGGGCACGCTCGCGGGGGCGCTGTATGACGTGTCGATTCCGGCGCTTGTCATCACGACAATCGCGGTGCAAGCGGCGGCACTCGTGCTGTTCGCGGTGTTTGCGCTTCGCGCCCACCTGCGAAGCGCAGGTTAGGCTCGCCTGCATAGCGGCCTTAGGACGCTCGTGATTTGCTGACAGCATGAGCGATTCTGCACAGACGCACGACAATGAGCCGCACTCCGCCAGCATCACCGGTCGCCTCAACTGGCTGCGCGCCGCAGTGCTCGGCGCCAACGATGGCATCGTCTCGGTCGCAGCCCTCGTGGTCGGTGTTGCTGGTGCAACGCACCAGATCACGACGATCCTCACGGCTGGCGTCGCTGGCCTAGTCGGTGGGGCGATCTCGATGGCGCTCGGCGAGTACGTCTCGGTGAGCAGCCAGAGCGACAGTCAAAAGGCACTCATCGCGAAAGAACGCCACGAGCTGGCAACTATGCCGGATGAAGAGCTCGCCGAACTGGCAGCCATCTACCAGGCCAAAGGGCTGAGTCCCACTACCGCCAAGACGGTCGCACTAGAGCTGACGGCCCACGACGCACTCGCGGCGCACCTCGAGGCCGAGCTACACATCACCGAAACCGAGGTCGCGAGCCCCTGGCATGCCTCTATTGCTTCGGCGTTGGCCTTTCTCGCGGGTGGCATTCTGCCGCTCGCGGCGATCCTGCTCGCGCCAGAGCCAACGCGCGTCGCTTGGACTTTTGGCATTGTGCTCGTCTGTCTCGTTGCAACCGGGGTGATTAGCTCGAAGATCGGCGGCAGTGGCTGGATGCGCCCGACCATTCGCATTGTGATCGGCGGCACGCTCGCTCTGCTCGCTACCTTCGGCATCGGATGGCTGCTCGGCACTACCGGGGTGGTCTAGCTGGTTTCGACGATTGTCATGATCAGCTAACCCCGCTCATAGCAATCACATAGCAACGCCAAAGAGGCTGGCGCTATGACAGCAGAGCTGATCACTAGGGTTTCGCCCAATCGAGTGCCATCGATTGACCGGCGCACACAGTACCGGCGCCGCGCGCACCGCTCTGACCTGCTTGTCACGCTGCTCTGGGCCTCAGGGGCAGCCGCGGCCGCGCTGTTCTTGAGCGTGGGGGGTGCTGGCCAGTTTGGCTCCCTCGCCGAAAGCCTGACGAGCCTCGGCATTGTGACCGGACTCATCGGCAGCGACTTCATTCTCGTCATGCTCGTGCTCGCGGCACGCGTGCCCTTCATCGACCGCACCATCGGTCACGATCGTGCCATGGCCGTGCACCGCCAGCTCGGCAAGCCTGCGATCTACCTCCTCCTCGCGCACGGACTACTTCTGATCGTGGGCTACAACGTCGGCGTCAGCTTCGACTTTGCCGCCTGGGTCACGGCCATGTGGGAGTTGCCTGACATGCCATTGGCGTTCATCGGCCTCGGTCTGCTTCTCGCAGTGGTGGTCAGCTCCCTCGTCGCCGTGCGCAAACGGTTCAGCTACGAGGCATGGCACATCGTGCACCTGCTCAGCTACCTCGCTGTGGCCTTCGCGATTCCCCACCAGCTGAGCAACGGAGGCGTGCTCGCCGCTGGCTCAGTGCAGAGCATCTACTGGGTCGCTCTCTATGTCTTCGCGTTCGGCAGCATCCTCACCTACCGCTTCGCCCAACCGTTGCTCGCGAGTGTTCGGCACGACATGCGAGTGGAGCGCGTGGTTTCCGAGGCTACCGATGTGGTGTCGATCGAACTGAGCGGAAAGCACCTTGACCAGCTTGGGGCGATTGGTGGCCAGTTCTTTGTGTGGCGGTTCTGGAATCGGTCGACGTGGTGGCACGCTCATCCACTGTCATTGTCTGCTCGCCCGACAGCGAGCAGGGCGCGCGTCACTGTGCGCGATCTTGGCGCGGGTTCACGCTCCATCAGCTCTGTGCGGCCTGGCACGCACGTGTGGCTCGAAGGACCATACGGACTGTTTACGGATGCGGCGCGTACGGCTCCGAAACTCGCCATCATTGCCGCCGGCATCGGCGTCACGCCCGCACGCGCTCTGCTCGAGCACTCTCGACTCGCGCCGGGCGAGGCGACGGTAGTGCTGCGCGCGTCAGACGATACCGAGGCCTACCTCTGGCAGGAGTTCGAAGAACTCGCCACGAGCACCGACTCGAAGCTGTACACGATGCTCGGCAATCGCGGCGTTGGCGCGCGGGCTTGGATGGCGGCGCGCGATGAAGAGCGCGGAGTGACGATGCGCAGTATATTCCCCGACCTGCTCGACTCGGATCTTTACCTGTGCGGGCCGAGCGCGTGGCTGAACGTGGTCGAGGCGGACGCGCGCGCTTGGGGCGTGCCTGAGCACCAGATCCACTCGGAAAGGTTCGACTGGTGAGAACACGCGCGGTTGTAACGAGCGTCCTCGCTTCGGTCGGTGTACTCATTATCGGCTGGCAGTCGGGGTCGGTAGCGGCGGGTGGGGTCTCGACAGACTCGACCAGCTCTGTTAGCTCGACCAGTTCGGCTGGCTCGTCCGATGTGGCCGATGGCACTTACACGGGCGATGACGTCAACACCCGCTTCGGCAGCGTGCAGGTGCAAGTGACAATCACTTCTGGCCAAATCACGGATGTGACCGCACTTCACCTGACCGACAACGATCGACGGTCCGTGCAGATCAGCAATCGCGCCGCACCGATTCTCGCGGCAGAGGTGATCTCGTCGCAGTCGGCGAAGGTGCACAACGCCAGCGGTGCGACGTACACCAGTAACGCCTACCTACAGTCGGTGCAGTCAGTGCTCGACGCCGCGGGGTTCTAGTGCGCACGATGTTTGCAACCATGGGCACCGTCGCCTCGCTTGACGTACCTGCCTTCGTTGGCACGCCGCGGCTCATGCACGCGATTCGCACGGGGTTCGCGGCAGCAGACCAGCGCTTCAGCTTGTACAAGGCAGACTCAGAGCTCAGCACGATTGCCGACGGCAGGCTCAGTCTGCTCGACGCGAGCGACCGACTGCGGGCAACCTACGCTCTCGCGATCGAGTGGCAGTTGAGCACAACAGGCGCGTTCACACCCCACCGTCCCGACGGTGTGATCGACCTCAACGGCGTCGTCAAAGCGCTCGCGATCGCCGAAGCCGGGGCCACTCTCTGCGCGGCGGGGATCGCCGACTGGTCGATCAACGTCGGCGGCGACGTGTTGTGTTCGGGGCTCGCCTCCGACTCTGGTCGCTGGACGACAGGCATCATTGACCCATCCGACCGAGAGTCGCTGCTGTGCGCCGTGACGATGAGCGACCGTCGCGCAGCGCTCGCCACCTCGGGCAGCGCAGAGCGCGGCGATCACATCTGGACGCGCGACCCCACGCGCTCAACCGAATTCGTTCAGGTGAGCGTTCTCGCCGCCGATATCGTCACGGCAGACGTGCTCGCGACCGCGATCGTTGCGGGTGGACGCGACACCCTCGATCGCAGCACCGTGAGCTACGACATTGACGTGCTGGCGGTGGATGCCGCTGGCGCACTCACAGCGACTCCCGGCTTCCGCGCACTCCTAGCTGCTGCGGCCGCCTAGGTTTACGAGGCGAATGGGCCGGCTATTACGCCGGGTTCTGTCCCTGCCTTTCGGCAATCGACGGCCATCTATCTACGACGTACGTTGCCGCACGCCTCTAGCGGTCTACCCGGAAACTGGACGAGCAGCCCGTAACGCTTCCTGTCTGACCTTGCTCCTGGCGAGGTTTACCTAGCCGACCGAGTCGCCCCGGCCGCTGGTGGTCTCTTACACCACCGTTTCACCCTTACCTCCGTGTGTCGAAACACACAGCGGCGGTCTGCTTTCTGTTGCACTGTTCTCGCGGGTTGCCCCGGGTGGGTGTTACCCACCACCATGCTCTACGGAGCCCGGACGTTCCTCGGTGACCTGTCGCGTTTCGAAAAACGCAGCCAAGCCAACGCGACCGTCTTGCCGACCCATTCGCATGGGTGAGTCTACCCGCGCGCGGCTCCGGGCAACGGGCGTGTGTTTAAGGTGTGTGAGTTGAGGCTCACGTGCGCCGCAACTCACACACCTCAAACGCACACCCGCTCGACAAGCGGCGTGAATCGTTGGAAGCAACTCGCGACGAACGGGACCATTTCGAGAGTGAGTAACGCGGCACTCCCGAGCATCCACCAGAGCCGCGTCGTGCGCGGCGGTGTCTCGACGGGCTCGACGGGCTCGACCAGCTCAGCGGCTCAGCGCTCAGCGCTCAACGCTCAACGGCTCAGCGGCTCAGCGAATCGTGTCGCGCTTGAGGTCCATCGCGAGGTTTGCGAGCTTGTCGGCTCGGGTGTTGATCTCGCGGGGAATCCATTCGAAGCGCACCGGCGTGCCGGTGAGTACCTCACGGGCCGCAGCCGCAAGCTCGGCCATAGACGGGTGCTTGATCTTCCAGCGACCCATCATCTGCTCGACGATCAGCTTGGAGTCGAGACGCACGAGCAGCTCCGCGTCGCGGTCGATCTCGATGGCCCGACTAACTCCGGCGATCATGCCCTTGTACTCGGCGACGTTATTGGATGCGATGCCGCCGTAGAGCGAGATCTCAGCGAGCACTTCTCCAGTGACGGGATCGAGCACGATAGCCCCACTGCCGGACTCCCCCGGGTTGCCGCGCGAGCCTCCGTCAGCCTCGATCACGAGCAGGCGTGCCATCAGAGCCCAGACTCGCTCGTGCGCACGAGAATCGCATCGCTTGACGGGCAGATGAGCACGTCGTCTGGTGCCGCAACGCGAATCGCTTGGAGTTCGTTCTCGAGTAGCTTCACGCCGTTCGCGCTCGAGATGCCGAACTGCAGCAGCGAGGCCCCAAAACCGTACCGGTCGCGTTGCTTCGTGTAGAGCGCTAGAAGGTCTTCTGGCACCTTTGCAGCGATCGTCTGCCGGTTGGCGGCCGCATGCGTGCGCTCGTTGCTGATCTCGGCCAGTGCGGAATCGCGCGCGGAGGTGAGCTCAGCGATCTGCGTTTCGAGGGTGCTGGTAGCCACGAGCGACTCCGCGAGCAGAGCGTCTGCATCCTCTAGCCGTTGCATCACCGTCAGCTCGATTTCCTCAAGGTTGTCGTGACGCTTGCGCAGGGCGGTGAGCTCCTGCTCGAGCGCGGCGACATCCTTCACCGAGCTTGAGGCTTGTAGGCGCTCTGAATCGCGGGCGATGCGACTTTCGACGACCTCGACATCCGACTCAAGTCGCTTGAGTTCGATCGCAATATCTTCGCGCGTACCCGTGCGTTCCTTGGCCGTGGCGCTGAGACCGGAGAGTGCCGTGGTGAGGGCGGCGAGCTCTGCGTGTTGCGGAAGGCTCTTCGCCTTGTGATCGAGTTGGCCGAGCTTGGTGTCGAGCGCCTGAAGGTCGAGCAGCAGGGCCTGGTCGGCTTGGGAGGCTTTGAGAGCCATTAGTTCCTCACTTGAGATTCGTCTTCATGCGCTACTGGACGACCGTGAAGTCCCACGGGTCGGTTCGAATATCACTCACCGTGATGGTGACGCCTGGCAACGCAAGGCGCAACTCAATCGCGGCTTGGTCAAGCCACAACCACTCACTCGCCCAGTGCGAAACGTCGATGAGCGCCGGCCCACCGGCGACGCGCGCGTTCTCGCGTGCCTCAGAAGCGGTGTGATGACGAAGGTCACTCGTGATGTACACGTCGGCGGCGAGCACGGCAGGCTCGTTCAACAAAGAGTCGCCCGCTCCCCCGCACAGCGCGACGGTCGAGACGGGTCGATCAAAATCGCCGGCGACACGGATGCCGCTCGCGGTTGCCGGGAGCAACTCACCGAGGAGGCGCGCGAGGCGGCCGAGCGTTGTGGCCTCTGCCAGCGTTCCAACGCGACCGATTCCACGGCTCGGCATCGCCAGGGCCGCAACGATCGGCGTCGCGTTGCGCAGTCCGAGGCGATCGGCGAAGACAGCGGAGGTGCCCGTCTCAACCACGTCGGCGTTCGTGTGCGCCGCGAGCAACGCGGTATTGGCCCTGATTAGTCGCGAGAGCACGGCGCCCTTATATCGATCCTCCGCGACGCTCGTCACGCCGCGAAGGAGAAGCGGGTGGTGCACGATGAGCAGGTCGCTCGCTAGCGCCTCATCCACCGTGTCGAGCACGGCGTCGACCGCGAGCACGATCGACTCGACGGGAGCGGCGGGGTCTCCAGCGAGGAGGCCGGGGGCATCCCACGACTCAGCACCTGACATTGGCCACAAATTTTCAACGACAGCCTGCACCTGCCCAACAGTCGTCGCCATGTGCCGATTCTAGTTGCGTCGAGTGGCGGCAGCTTCTTGACGACGGATGCTGGGGATGCCTGCGACGATTGGAACGAGCACCCCGAGAAGTAGTGCAACAAACACGCCGAGGTCGGCGCCCGCGAGCTCGCCGTCGATCGGGATCCCGATGGCGGAGTACACGAAGCCCTGCCATTGCAGCCAGCTCACGCTCGCGGTGGTTAGGCCGAATCCGATCGCACTGATGACTAGGAGTGCCGGAAGGTTCACCCAGTGCACGGTCGGATAGACGCCGCCAGACTTCACGAGCGACTCGGAGTGATAGCGACGGTTGCGAATCATGGTATCGGCCGCGAATATTCCGGCCCACGCCGCAACGGGCACGGCGAGCGTTGTCGCGAGATCGCGGAAGAGCGCGGTGAGGTCGGCGCCAAGCAGGGTCAGCGAGTACGCGCCGGCCGCGACGAGCACCGCGACGACGACGACCGACGCGACGCGCGAGAAGCTCATCCCGAGCGCCTTGAAGGCGAACCCACCAGAGTAGAGCGTCACCACGACGCCGGAAATGAGGCTGAGCGCCGTCGCTGCCACCAGCGGAGCCGGGTACCACACGGGAAGCAGCAGTGCGAGCGTGTCGAGCGGATTCGTCAGTAGCCCAGCGGCGATGTCGGGGTTGGATGCAGCCAACAGCGCGCCATAGCTAATGAGCACGAGGCTCGGCAGAGCAGTTCCGAAGGTCGCCCACAGCATGGAGCCAGCACCAGACGATTCGGCCCGCTGATAACGCGCAAGGTCACCGGTGCTGTTCGCCCAGAGCAACCCGACAAAACTGAATACGAGCACGGCCGCGGTTGCAGCCAGCCACCACGAACCGTCGGCAAAAGTCAGCGCTGTCGCAATGCTGATGCGATTCGAGGTCAAAGCAATCAGGCCGACAATGAGAATGCTCGAGATGATGGTCACGAAAAGTTGGAACGCCGCGATGAGCCGGTACCCGAACACCGCGATCACGAGAGCGATCACGAAGCCGCCGCCCATCGCAATGAGAGTCACCAACTCGGTGCTTAGCCCCCCGGTGAGTTGCGCGCCCTCGAGAATGGCAGCCACGCCCCGACCGAGCAGCCAGAGCATTGCTGCACCCCAAAACACGCGACTGAGCAAGGCAATAGCCGCGGGGATGGCGTTGCCAACGACGCCGAACACGGCGCGAGAAACGACCATGGTCGGCTGGCTGCTGCGCTTGCCTGCGAGCGTACCGAGCCCAAGAGGCAGCAGTGATGCGGCGACGCCTGCGACGATTCCCACGATGGCTTGGCGCAGGCTCATGTCGAGCGAGAAGATCAGCGCACCGAACGCGATGCTAACCACTGAGGAGTTCGCGGCAAACCACATCCAGAACATGCGAGCAGCGCGGCCGACCCGTTGGTCTTGTGGAGTGGGTTCGAGGGCCGCCGCCTCGAGGCTAAACAGTCTCGGTCGCTTGAGTTCTTGCTCTTCGCCGAGCACAATCTCGTCGTCAGGGATGCGCGGGCTGTGGATCGGCTCCGCTGTCGTCGCGCCCTGGATCGGCACGTCAGACAGCGCGCCGTAGACGGGTACCTGATCGGTCGGATCGACGGGGTCGTCACCATCGACGTCGAGCAGCTGCGGGGGGATATCGATCGAACCAGTCACGACGGGGAAAGCTCCGGTGAAGACCCGATCGAATTCGGCTTCACCCGCGCGCACGCCAGGCTCGACCAGCGGCGCAGGGGGCTGTGGCGCGGCAGGTGCATCAAATTCTGTCTCTGAGCCCGCAATCGCGGATCCCGGCTGGATCGCCCAGGCATCGGGCATCGCCGGAGGTTCTACAAAAGCCGGGGGTTCAACCAAGGGCGGGGGCGCGTCGAATACTGGCGGCGGCGCATCAGCCAGGGGTGGCGACGCCTCGAACGCTGGCGGCGGCGCATCAGCCAGGGGTGGCGGCGCCTGAAACTCTGGCGGCGGCGCATCAGCCAATGGCGGCGGTGCCTCAAAGGCCGGTGGCGGTGCGCTCAACGTCGGAGGCGGCGCCGTGAACGCCGGCGGCGGCGCGTCGAACACGGGGGTGGACACATCGAAATCTGAGAAGTCCTGCGCGATCGGAGGCATCTCTTGAACCGGAATCGACGACGTTTCCACCATGTCAGAGAAGTCGGCGCCGATTGCTTCAACTGCCGCGCGTGCCTCCGGCGTTCCCACCGCGAGCATGGTCGCTCGCCACTCGGTGAACTCACGTGCCTCGTCACCGCGCAGCGTCAACTGTCGCTCAAACTCCTCCATGATGCCGAGCGTGCCGTCTGGGTTGTTCGTCGCAGTCTCGAGTAGATGCGCGAGCTCGTCGTCGCGCAGCGATTGACGCACCGGAAGTTGACGTTGGCGACCACTCGGCGCACCAAGCTTGGCGAGAGCGGCCGCCTCGTCGAAGGGCTCCTCTGGTGGAGGCGTCAGGTCAAAGACAGGCGACTCTGAGTTGCCTGCTACCTCCGGACCTGGCAAGCCGTAATAGGAATCGTCGACACTGGCATCGGCCACCGGTGTCTCCGAGAATTCTTGCTCGAAGACCGCAGCATCAACCGGTGTCTGGGCAAAGGTCGGGTTCTCGATCACGGTTGGTTCGACAAACACGGGTTCCACAAACACGGGTTCTACAAATGTCGGTTCGCCTAGTTCCGGTTCGCCTAGTTCCGGCTCGACGAGTTCCGGTTCGCCTGGTGCCGGTTCGACTGGTGCCGGTTCGACTGGTGCCGGCTCGACGACCGTTGCGTCGGGTTGCTCTTCAACCGGTTCTTCGGGCCGTGCTTCGGTGGATTCATCGGCGGCACTTTCGGCCACTGCGGGTTCGACAGACTCTGACTGTGCGCCGAACTCGGGAATCGCCGACGCAACCGCGTCCTCGGCGGCAGGCTCGGCGTCAACACCGAAGACCGGTGCAGGCTCGGCGTCAACACCGAAGATCGGTGCAGCAGTCTCTCCCGGCGGCGGCGGAAGATTGGCCGGTATCGCGCTCGCCGTCGGCGACGGAAGAGAGCTCGCATCGAACACCGGAGGCACAACGGCACCGTTGCGCTCTCCCGTCGATGGCCCGTCTGTCGCTTCGTCCGCGAGCCGAATTCGAGTGCCAGCCGGACTGGCTGCAAGCTGCTCGACCGGCACGCCTTCTGGGACGGATGGCGCAATGTCGTCGAGCTGGTAGATGACGTTGATGCTTCCGGTGACTGCGGCGAGGCTTGCGGCCATCGCCTCGGCTACCGCCTCGTCGGCTGTGGCGTCGCCGCCATCCGATGGCTTCTTCTGCGGCGGAGGCGTGTAGGTCGACCGGCGCGGACCGGGCGGAAGCACAGACTCGTCTGCCTGTTCTTCACCGCCGACCCCGTTGTCGCCCACGCCGTCTGCACCCACCATGACAAAATCTTAGAACGAGGTGGTCGAATTTCCCGGCTGCCGAGCCGAAAAGAGTAGAGTCACGCCGAGCACAATGAGGCAAAGACCAGCCCATCCGCTCCACCGGAGCACTTCGCCCACTACGAGTACCGCAAGCAACGTAGCCACGAGCGGCTCGATCAGCGTGACCGTTGTAGCAACCGATGAACGGATGGCACGCAGGGCAAACCCGAACAGAAGGTATGCGAAAAACATCGGCCCAATCGCCAGGTACGAGGCAATCGCAACCGTGTGCATCGAGGCGAGCAGTGGCGCTCCCGTGACGAGCAGCAGGGGCGCGAGCAGCACCGCCCCGACGCCGAACATGCCGCCCATCACGGCTCGGCCGGAGTGGGCCGCGGCGAGAGCGCGGGTCGAGCTGTACGTGTAGAGCGCGTAGGCGAGGCCGGCGAGAAGGCCTAGCGCGATGCCGAACGGCACGTTTGCTGACTCCGCCGGTGCGGTGATGCGGCCGGTAGACAGTAGCGCGATTCCGACGATTGCCGTGCCCGCACACATCACCCAGCGGGCCGAGAGGCGATGCCGCTCCCAGAGCCATTCGAGTACGGCCGCAAAGATCGGGCCGGAGCCGAGCGCGACCACGTTGCCGATCGCCACACCCGCCTCGCTCATCGCCGAGTAGAAAGCGAGTGGGTACACGAACACACCAGCGGCACCGATCAACAGCCAGCGTCGGGCAAGCGGGTCTCGAAGCGCCGCAATTGAAGAGCGCGCCGAGAACGCAAAGAGCAGCAGGCCACCGATTCCCATCGTCGACGCGCCGATCGCCAGCGGGCTCACTGTTTCAGGCAGAAAGCTCGCCGCAGTGCCAGTTGTCCCCCACAACGCCGACGCAAGAACCAAGGCGAGCAGTGCCGCTCGTCGTGCAGTGCGATGTGGCATAGCGGCAATCTAGCGCAGCCGCCGTGTCGCCCGAATTGGGCACGGCGAGCGCACATGCGCGACCCAGCGCAGGTCATAGGCTTGTGCCACTGCCCACTCAATTTTCGGAGCTTCTTTATGTCTGCACCCACGAGCAGCGACGCCACCACGCCGCGCTTCGCCCGCTTTTTTAACAACCTCGAGCTGATCGTCGCCATTCTGCTTGGCCTGATCGCGATCACAACTGCGTACGCGTCGTTCCAAGCGGCTCTTTACGACAGCCAGATGGCCGGGGCATACAACGTTGGCAACGCGCAGGCCACCGAGGCAGAATCGCTCTACCTCGAGGGCAACCAGCAGTTCTTGCAAGATACCCAGGTTTTCAACCAGTTGAGCCTGCTGCAGGTGCGGATCGCCGCCGGTGACGCACTCGCCCAAGAGGAATACGACACGCTCTATTTCCAGGGAGTCTCCGAGGAGTTCGGCGCAGCGATCGACCGCGCCGCAGCGCAGACCGAGGCAGACCCCGAGTTCTTCTACTCGCCGCTCGACGACGAGGACTACCAAAACTACCTGTTCTCCCCGTGGTCGGAGATGAAGGATTCGTCGATCGCCACCATCAAGAACGGCGATGAATTCAACAATCGAAGCGACAAGTTGACGCTCTACACGGTGCTCATGTCTGTCTCGCTGTTCCTCTTGGGCATCGCGGCCCTGGTTCGCCAGCGTCGCACGCAACTCGTGCTCATGGGCACGGGCGTTGTGATCTCGCTCGTGGCGATCATCATGACCGCGATGGTTCCGTTCGTCGGCCTTGGTTAAGCGTGGCGCCGGCCCGGCGCGACTAATTGGCATCGGGCTGGTCGCCACGGTGAGCGCAAGCGCCCTCGTGGGGTGCGCTTCCGACGCGCCACTCGCGGCAGAGTCAGGCAGCTGGACTATTTTGACGTATTCGATCGCCGACACCGACCTCGAGCCGTACATGATGGACGACCTCGACGAGCTCGGCCAGTCTGGTGGCTACGACGACCTCAATCTCGTGGCACTCGTCGACCGCTCGAGCGACTATGGCGATGAGCCGGTGCTCGGCCTCGACGGCTGGGATGGCGGCAAGCTTCTCGAGATCACCGAGGGAGGCGCCACTGAGCTCGACAACATGGGCGACATCAACACGGGCGACCCGAACGTGCTCGCTGACTTCATCACGCGGGGAGTCAAGGATTACCCCGCCGATCACTACGCGCTCGTCATCTCCGACCACGGCGCATCGTGGCCAGGGGTCGGCGGCGACGAGTCGAGCGATCAGGACTCACTCGAGTTGTGGGAACTCAACGAAGCGATCGCCGGCGGGCTCGAAGGCGCGGGGCTCGACAAACTCGACCTGCTCGGGTTTGACGCCTGCCTGATGGCAACGTATGAAGTCGCTTCGACACTGGCGCCCCTCGCCGATCGGCTGCTCGCTTCGCAAGAACTCGAGCCGGGACACGGCTGGGACTACACCGCGTTCGCGATGGTTGGCCAGAACGGTGGCGCGACCGTCGACGAGCTGGGTTCTGCGCTCATTGCGGGATTCGAAGCCCAAGCAGTCGACGAAGAGAGCGACTCAGAGATCACCCTCTCGCTCACCGACCTCACCAAGATGCCAGCGGTCGACGCCGCACTTGCCGAGTTCACCGGCCAACTCATCGCGCGCGTCGACGGTGTTGCTCCCACCGTTGGCAAGACCCTTGCGACAACGCTTGGTTTTGGCAAGAGCCCGGACCCTGACAGCGACAGCTTCATGACCGATCTCGGCATCCTTGCCGGCGAGATCGGCGTCGATGCCCTCGACGTGTCTGACGCCGCAGACGACCTCGTTCGCGCGATCAATGACGCAGTCGTCGACAAGGTCGACGGCCAGGCGACGCAGGGCGCGACCGGATTGTCGATCTACTTTCCACCGCAGCCGGAGTACTACGTGCAGGACTACGACGAAATCGTCACCGACGGCGGTTGGATCGATTTTCTCGCGGCCTATTACGGCGCGGGCGACGCGATTGCGGCATCCGATCAGCCGTCGTCGACCGGTGACGCAGTAATCGAGCTGGCGGATGACGGCTTGACGATCACCGGCGACTTCGACGTCGCAGCAGAAAACGTCTCAGACGCGTACATCAGGTACGGCGAGGTGCAGCCGGATGGCAGCACGAAGTACCTCGGGCGAGAGCAGGCAGAGTTCGATGCCGGAACGGCGACGGGCTTCTTCGACCTAACGACAATGCAGATCACCGACGGCGAAGACACTGTCGATGCCTACCTTGAGCTGACCTACTCTGGCGACGTGACAACCTTCGACGTGCCGATGGCGTACTACCCGCCGGGCGAAACGACCGCCTACGACGACGTGCTGCTCTCGATCACGCTCGATGACGAGTGGAACGTGCTGAGCGAGACGTACTACTCATACGACCAGGACCTCTCGACTTACGGTGAGCTCACGACTGACCCGGAGGGCATCATCGTTCCGCAGGTGCTCGTGGTCGCGGCAGACGGCACGGAGAGTTGGGTCGCTACCTCCGACACCGGCCTGTGGGCCGACCTGCCCTACCTGCAGTACGAGTTTCCGCGACTGCCGAGCGGCACGCAGTTGCTCGTCGAGCTGTGGGTCGTGGACTTCGGCGGCAATGCGGCGAAGGTGAGCGGGGTTGTGACGCTGCCATAGCGGCGCGGCACCACACCGAGCACCGCTTTTGGGGCATCGGTGTTCACGCCATCGCGCAGGCTGAAGACCTGCCCGATGGCGATGGCGGCAATAAAAAAGTGGGCCCTACCGGGCTCGAACCGATGACATCCACGGTGTAAACGTGGCGCTCTACCAACTGAGCTAAAGGCCCGTCAGCCCCGCACAGCGGGGGTAACGACACTTCATGGTACAGGCCTAAACTCACGGTCATGAGCAGACTCACTAACTGGCACGACGCCCACAAGGAATCCCTCACCCGCGGTCAGCGTGCCGCAGACATCATGCGCAACGGCATGGGCAGCTGGCCATTCGTCGGCAGCTTTGTCGTGTTCATGATCCTGTGGGCCATCGCAAACACCGCACTGAGCCCGCACGGCTGGGACCCGTACCCATTCATTCTGCTCAACCTGTTTCTCAGCATGCTTGCTGGACTACAGGGCGCGATTCTGCTCATTGCCGCTAAGCGACAGGATGCGATCGCCGCCGCCCTCGCACAGCACGACTACGACACCAACGTCGAGGCGAAGGCGGATATCGAGGCGCTGCTGGAGATCAACCGCCGACAGCTGACTCTGATAGAAGAGCTCGTCGCGAAGCGCTAGGCCGACGCTGGCTCAAGCATCTCGGCAACCGCGGCCGCGTAGTCATTGAGCGACCGAGCCTCGCCAGGAGCCGTGATGAACGACGCGCGAATGACGCCGTTGATATCGATCAAGAAGGTGGCGCGGTTCGCAAACCCCTTCTCTTGAAGGAACACGCCGTACTCTTTCGCGACCTCGCCGTGCGGCCAGAAGTCGGCGAGCAGAGTGAAGTCGTAGCCCTCCTTCTCGGCCCATGCCCGAAGGGTTGCCTTCGAGTCGACGGAAATCCCGATGAGTTCAATGCCGTTCTTCTTGAAAAGCTCGATGTTGTCGCGAAGAGCACACAGCTCTGTCGTGCAGGTGCTCGAGAATGCAAGGGGGAAAAAGACCAGAGCCACCGGCTTCTTGCCGCGAAACTCTGCGAGTCGAATGTGCTCGCCGAACTGATTGGCCAACTCGAAATCTGGTGCTGTGGTGTCGTTCTCCAGAGCCACTGTGCACATCCTTTCGCGGTGGGCCTCCGTGGCCCGCGCGCACACAACTCGCCATGTTACGCCGGTGAACGCCGGGTTGCTGGCTAGTAACGCTTTAGTCGCCGCGCGGCGCGAATCGCCCCCCGAGCCACAACTAGAATCGGATCGGTACAGCCAGAGAGACCGCTTGAATCGAAACCCGATTGCCGCGGCCGGCTGACCCGCGCAGCGCGGCCCATCGTCTCGCTGCTTCTCAACCAAGAAAGAGGCCTACTGTGACGGTGAACGATCAGGACCCATACTCGGTGAACCACATCGACACGGACCCTGAGGAGACGGCTGAGTGGAACGAATCACTCGACGCCCTCGTCGCTCAGCAGGGCCATCAGCGCGGCCGCGAGATTATGCTCAGCCTGCTCAAGCGGTCAAAAGAGCTGCACCTCGGTGTGCCGATGGTGCCGACCACCGACTACCTCAACACCATCGCTCCAGAGAACGAGCCAGCCTTTCCAGGCGACGAAGAGGTTGAGCGCAAGTACCGCGCGTGGATTCGTTGGAACGCCGCAATCACGGTGCACCGCGCGCAGCGACCTGGCATCGCTGTCGGCGGCCACATCTCGACCTACGCCGGTGCCGCATCCCTCTATGAGGTTGGACACAACCACTTTTTCCGCGGCCAGAACCACCCGGGTGGCGGCGACCAGATTTTCTACCAGGGGCACGCGTCCCCCGGAATGTACGCCCGCGCCTTCCTCGAAGGACGCCTCAGCGAAGACCAGCTGGATAGCTTTAGGCAAGAGAAATCTCGGGCACCGCACGGACTCTCGAGCTATCCGCACCCGCGCCTCATGCCCGAGTTCTGGCAATTCCCGACCGTGTCGATGGGCCTCGGTCCGATCAACGCAATCTTCCAAGCGCAGTCGAATCGCTACCTGACCAACCGCGGCATCAAAGACGCGAACGACCAGCAGGTCTGGGCGTTTCTCGGCGACGGTGAGATGGATGAAGTCGAGAGCCGTGGAGCCCTGCAGTGGGCTACCAACGAAGGCCTCGACAACCTCAACTTCGTTATCAACTGCAACCTGCAGCGCCTCGACGGCCCCGTTCGTGGCAACGGCAAGATCATTCAAGAGCTCGAGAGCTTCTTCCGCGGAGCGGGCTGGAACGTCATCAAGGTGGTCTGGGGCCGCGAGTGGGATACCCTGCTCGCCAACGACAGCGAGGGCGCGCTGCGCGACCTCATGAACCGCACGCCGGATGGCGACTACCAGACCTACAAGGCAGAGTCAGGCGCCTACGTTCGCGAGAACTTTTTTGGCCGCGACCCACGCACTCTCGCGATGGTCAAAGACCTCAGCGACGACCAACTCTGGGGCCTCAAGCGCGGCGGCCACGACTATCGCAAGGTGTACGCGGCGTTCAAGGCCGCGAGCGAACACACGGGTCAACCGACGGTCATCCTGGCCAAGACGGTCAAGGGTTACGGCCTCGGACCGTCGTTCGAGGGTCGCAATGCGACGCATCAGATGAAGAAGCTCAGCCTCGACAACCTCAAGCAGTTCCGCGACGTGATGAACATTCCGATCACCGACGCCGTGCTCGAGGCTGACCCGTACAAGCCGCCGTTCTACCACCCTGGCAACGACGACGAAGCGATTCAGTACCTGCATGAGCGCCGCCGCGTGCTCGGTGGTTACCTACCGGAGCGCGAGTCCAAGTTCACGCAAATCGACCTTCCGGGCGCCGAGCTATACGACGTCGTCAAGAAGGGTTCTGGCAAGCAAGAAATCGCCTCGACGATGGCGTTCGCGCGACTGCTCAAAGACCTGCTGCGTGACAAGGGCATTGGCCAGCGCATTGTTCCGATCATTCCGGATGAGGCCCGCACCTTCGGTATGGACGCGTACTTCCCCACCGCGAAAATCTACAACCCGAACGGTCAGACCTACACCTCGGTCGACCGCGAGCAGCTGCTCGCATACAAGGAGTCCCCCCAGGGCCAGATCATTCACGTCGGCATCAACGAGGCCGGCGCGTTTGCAGCCTTCACCGCTGCTGGAACGCAGTATGCGACCAATGGCGAGCCGCTGATCCCGGTGTACGTCTTCTACTCGATGTTTGGATTCCAGCGCACCGGTGATGCCATGTGGGCTGCCGGCGACCAGATGGCACGCGGGTTCATCATGGGTGCAACGGCCGGTCGCACGACCCTGACCGGTGAAGGCTTGCAACACGCAGACGGCCACTCGCCGATGCTCGCCGCGACCAACCCGGCCGTTATTTCGTACGACGCCGCCTACGGCTACGAGCTCGGCGTCATCGTGCAGGATGGCCTTGCGCGCATGTATGGAACGGACGCGGCAGGCGAGCCACACGCCGACCCGAACGTCATGTACTACCTCACGCTGTACAACGAGCCAATCGTTCAACCAGCAGAACCAGAAAACTTCGACCGGGAGGGCGCGCTCAAGGGCATCTACCTTCTGTCGAAGTCGACGGAACAGGGTCCCCGGGTGCAATTGCTTGCCAGTGGGGTCGGTGTGCCGTGGGCGCTCGAGGCGCAAGATCTGCTGGCGCGCGACTGGAGCGTCGCCGCCGACGTATGGTCTGTGACCTCGTGGAGTGAGCTGCGCCGCGACGGTCTTCGTGCTGAGGAGCACAACTTTCTCAACCCCGGCGCCGAGAAGCGAGTGCCATACGTGACGAGCAAACTCGCCGGGGCGACCGGGCCGTTCATCGCCGTGTCTGACTTCATGCACGCCGTGCCCGACCAGATTCGCGCGTTCGTACCTGGCAGCTATTCGACGCTCGGTGCCGACGATTTCGGTTTCTCTGACACGCGCGCGGCTGCTCGTCGGTACTTCAAGATCGACGGCCCGTCGATGGTGGTGCGAGCCCTCCAGGCTCTCGTCGAACGAGGCGAGATCGACAGGGGGTCGCCGGCAACTGCCATCGAGAAGTACCAACTGCACGACGTCACCGCGGGCGCCAGCGGAAACGCGGGAGGCGAGAGCTAGCCTCATGGCGCCCAAGACGAAGGCGCAGACACTCACGTGGCTGCGAACCATCTCTGGGGAACTGTCGACGGCAACGCTTAAACGGCTCGACGAGACATTGCCGTGGTACGGCGAGATGCCGCCGGGGCGGCGGTCAGCGGTTGGTCTGGTTGCGCAGGCTGGCATCAGTTCTTTTATCAGCTGGTTTGAGGATCCGAAGTCGACTCCGTGGATCGCCGCAGACGTGTTCGGCGGAGCACCGCGCGAGCTCCTGCGGTCGGTGTCTCTGCAGCAGACTCTGCAGCTGATCCGGCTGACCGTTGAGGTGGTCGAGGCACGCATCGGAGCGGGTGACGACGTGTTGCGCGAGGCGATTCTGCTCTACTCGCGCGAGATCGCGTTCGCCGCCGCCGATGTCTACGCCCGTGCGGCCGAGGCTCGCGGCCTATGGGACGCACGCCTCGAAGCCCTCGTGGTCGACTCGATCCTCAGTGGCGAGTACGACACAGAGCTGCCCTCGCGCATCGCCGCCCTCGGCTGGAACGGTCACGGCGAAGTCTGCGTGCTCGTCGGCACAGCGCCGCGCATGCTCGACGTCGATCAGCTGCGCCGCACCGCGAGGCACCTCGACGCGGATGTGCTGATCGGCGTGCAAGGGTCGCGGCTCGTGCTCGTCATCGGGCGTGCGGCTCCTCATTCAGAAGACAGCCCAACCCCGCTTCCATTCATCGACATCGCGGCCAAGCTCGAACCCGGATTCGGCCCGGGCTACCTCGTGCTCGGCCACGAAGTGCCCTCCCTGGTCGATGCGTCCAAGAGCGCGAAGGGCGCCCTTGCCGGCTTCGCGGTCGCGCGTGCATGGCGCAATGCTCCCCGCCCGACGCTCGCAGACGACCTGCTGCCCGAGCGCGCGTTCGCGGGAGACCCGCTCGCACGCTCGACCCTCATCAACCGCATCTATCGCCCACTGCAGGCCCACTCGACCGAGTTGCTCGCCACCCTGTGGTGCTACCTCGACAACGGTCGCTCGCTCGAGGCGACGGCCCGCGAGCTGTTCGTTCACCCCAACACCGTGCGTTACCGCCTCAAACGCATCAGCGAGGTCATCGGCTGGGACGCGACAGGCGCCCGCGAAGCCCTGATTCTGCAGGCTGCCCTCATCGTGGGCTCGATCGCCGAGCCAGACCCCTCGCGAAAGCGGCCCGTCTAGCGGTGCGCATATCGGCAGCAGACGGGCACCAGACCGCCCTGAAGGCCCTCGGGGTTGCCGGTCAGCCGCCCGTGCTCTTCATTCCCGCGCTCGGCGTGCCGATCTCCTACTACGAGCTGTTTCTCGGT
>JANONY010000169.1:0-5327 GCA_031421055.1 Actinomycetes bacterium
AAGGCGTGCCCTTCTTCGGCATCTGCTTTGGCAACCAGTTGCTCGGCCGTGCCCTCGGGCTCGGCACCTACAAGTTGCCGTTCGGCCATCGCGGAATCAACCAGCCCGTGGTCGACAGATCGACCGGCCGGGTCGAGGTCACAAGTCACAACCACGGATTCGCGGTCGACGCCCCGCTCGACGGTCCATTTGATTCACCCGCGGGCTTCGGTCGCGTCGAGGTCAGTCACGTCAACCTCAACGACAACGTGGTCGAGGGGCTCAATGCCCTCGACATTCCGGCGTTCTCTGTGCAGTACCACCCGGAGGCGGCCGCGGGCCCACACGACGCCAACTACCTGTTTGATCGATTTCGCGACCTTGTGCTCGCTCAGAAGCCGGTCATTTCCCCCAAGAAAGATGGCAACTAATGCCAAAGCGCGACGACATAAAGAGCGTTCTCGTCATCGGCTCCGGCCCGATCGTCATCGGCCAGGCCTGCGAGTTTGACTACTCTGGCACCCAAGCCTGCCGCGTGCTGCGTGAGGAGGGCGTGCGGGTGATCCTGGTGAACTCGAACCCGGCCACCATCATGACCGATCCTGACTTCGCCGATGCGACCTACGTCGAGCCGATCACCTGGCAGGTGATCGAGTCGATCATCGCAAAAGAGAAGCCCGACGCAATTCTGCCGACGCTTGGCGGCCAGACCGCGCTCAACGCCGCGATCGATCTGCACAAGAACGGGATTCTCGAGAAGTACAACGTCGAGCTGATCGGCGCGAACTTCGAGGCGATCAACAAGGGCGAAGATCGCCAGATCTTCAAGCAGCTCGTGCTCGACGCCGGAGCCGATGTAGCGCGCAGCCATATCGCCCACACGGTCGACGAGGCGATTGAATTTGCAGAAGACCTCGGCTACCCGCTCGTTATTCGCCCGAGCTTCACCATGGGCGGTCTCGGTAGCGGCTTCGCGTACGACCGCGCAGAGCTCGTTCGCATGGTCGCAGACGGCCTGCACCAGAGCCCGACTACCGAGGTGCTTCTGGAGGAGTCCATCACCGGCTGGAAAGAGTACGAGCTCGAGCTCATGCGCGACACCTCCGACAACACGGTCGTCGTCTGCTCGATCGAAAACGTCGACCCGGTCGGCGTGCACACGGGTGACTCGATCACCGTGGCTCCGGCGCTCACTCTGACTGACCGCGAGTACCAGAACATGCGCGACATCGGCATCGACATCATTCGCGCGGTGGGCGTCGATACCGGCGGATGCAACATCCAGTTCGCCATCGAGCCATCAACCGGCCGTGTCATCGTGATTGAGATGAACCCCCGAGTCTCGCGCTCATCGGCTTTGGCGAGCAAGGCGACCGGATTCCCGATCGCAAAGATCGCCGCCAAACTCGCTATTGGCTACCGCCTCGATGAGATTCCCAACGACATCACCCGGGTCACTCCGGCAAGCTTCGAGCCGACGCTCGACTACGTGGTGGTCAAGGTTCCGCGGTTTGCGTTTGAGAAATTCCCGGCGGCCGACACGACGCTGACCACGACCATGAAGTCGGTCGGCGAGGCGATGGCGATCGGGCGTAACTTCTCAACCGCGCTGCAGAAGGCCTTGCGCTCACTTGAGAAGCGGGGGAGTAGCTTCCACTGGAACGGCACACCGGGCGACAAGACCGCGCTGCTCGCCCTCGCCGCGGTGCCAACCGACGGCCGAATCATCACGGTGCAACAGGCACTGCGCGCCGGTGCCACCACAGAAGAGGTCTTCGAGTCGACCAAGATCGACCCGTGGTTCATCGACCAGATCGTGCTCATCAACGAGGTCGCTGACGCCATTGCCTCGGCCGAACATCTGGATGCGAGAGTGCTGCGCCACGCCAAAGACCACGGCTTCAGCGACGTGCAGATAGCAGAACTTCGTGGAATCACCGAGGGCGAAGTGCGAGCGACCCGCTACGACCTCGGCGTGCGCCCAGTGTTCAAGACGGTCGATACCTGCGCGGGGGAGTTCCCAGCCCTCACCCCGTACCACTACTCGAGCTACGACTCCGAGACCGAGGTGCTGCCGAGCGAAAAGCGCAAGGTGGTGATCCTCGGCTCTGGCCCGAACCGCATCGGTCAGGGTGTCGAATTCGACTACTCCTGCGTGCACGCGAGCTTCGCCCTGAACGACGCCGGCTTCGAGACGATCATGATCAACTGCAACCCAGAGACCGTCTCGACCGATTACGACACCAGCGACCGACTGTACTTCGAGCCGCTCACCCTCGAAGACGTGCTCGAGGTGATCCACGCCGAATCGCAGTCTGGCGAGTTGGTCGGCGTCGTCGTCCAGCTCGGCGGCCAGACGGCTCTCGGTCTCGCGAAGGGCCTCAAGGCCGCGGGTGTGACGATCCTCGGAACAACGCCAGAGGCAATCGACCTGGCAGAAGAGCGCGGACTGTTCTCTGGCATCCTCGATGCAGCTGGGCTGCTCAGCCCGAAGAACGGCACAGCGACGGATGCTGTCTCAGCCGTCGAGATCGCCGAGAACATCGGCTACCCGGTTCTCGTTCGCCCGAGCTACGTGCTCGGCGGCCGCGGGATGGAAATCATCTACGACACCGCAAGCCTGCACGACTACTTCGACCGTGTGAAAGATCAGGCGATTATCGCGCCGGGCAGCCCACTGCTCGTCGATCGCTTCCTTGACGATGCGATCGAGATCGATGTCGACGCGCTCTATGACGGCGCAGAACTCTACATCGGCGGAATTATGGAGCACATCGAAGAGGCGGGGGTGCACTCTGGCGACTCCGCGTGCACGCTGCCACCGGTCACTCTCGGCCGCCACGTCATCGATGAAGTACGGGAGGCGACTCTCGGCATCGCGAAGGGCATCGGCGTCACGGGCCTGCTCAACGTTCAGTTCGCCATCGGCCAGGGCATCTTGTATGTGCTCGAAGCGAACCCCCGTGCGAGCCGCACGGTGCCGTTTGTATCGAAGGCGCTGGGAATTCCGCTCGCAAAGGCGGCGAGCCTGCTCATGGTTGGCCACAGCATCCGATCGCTCGTCGATTCAGGCATGCTGCCAGCGCAAGACGGCTCTGTCGTGCCACTCGATTCACCGATCGCGGTGAAGGAGGCCGTGCTGCCCTTCAAACGGTTCCGCACCAAGGAGGGCCTAGTCGTAGACTCCGTGCTCGGGCCGGAGATGCGCTCGACCGGTGAAGTGATGGGCATTGACAGCAACTTTCCGAAGGCGTTCGCGAAGAGCCAGTTGGCCGCCTACGGTGGGCTGCCCACCGGCGGCACAGTCTTCATCTCCGTGGCTGACCGCGATAAGCGGGCGATCATCCTTCCCGTGCTTCGACTGCAGCAGTTAGGTTTCACGATTCTGGCGACCGAGGGCACGGCAGAGGTACTCAATCGCAATGGCATTGACGCGACAATCGTGCAGAAGTACTTCCAAGGCCAGGCGTCGAATGGGGCAACAACGATTGTCGAACTCATCAATGCTGGCGACATCGACATCGTGATCAACACGCCGAGCGGTCGTGCCGCTCGCGCCGACGGCTATGAGATTCGCACGGCAACCGTTGCGGCCGATAAACCGCTGTTCACGACCATGGCGCAGGTTGGCGCCGCCGTCGCCTCGATCGAGACGATTCAGGCCGGCTTTGAGGTGCGCAGCCTTCAGGAGTACGCCATTGATCGGGCACTTCGCCTTTCAGAGGCGGCCGCAGGGTGACTTTCGGCGAGCGCCTGCAGGCAGCATTCGACTCCGGAGGGCACCTCTGTGTCGGCATCGACCCGCACGCGTACCTCCTTGCCGAGTGGGGATTGACGGATGACGCGGCCGGCGCCCGCGAATTCGGCCTACGAGTCGTAGAAGCGACCATCAATCGGGCCGCCATCGTCAAGCCGCAGGTTGCCTTCTTCGAACGGCACGGATCCGCCGGCTTCGCCGCCCTCGAGCGCGTGCTGCAGGCCGCGCGTGACGCGGAGTTGCTCATCATCGGTGATGCGAAGCGCGGCGACATCGGCTCAACCTTCGAGGGATACGCTGACGCCTGGTTGACGCCGGGCGCCCCACTCGAGGTGGATGCACTCACCGTCAGTCCTTACCTCGGAGTGGACTCCATCGAGGCTCCGCGCGCAATTGCCGAGGCGCACGGCAAGGGTCTCTTCGTGCTCTCCGCCACATCCAACCCTGCGGCGAGCGCATTGCAGCTCGCGATAACGTCAAGCGGGCTCACGGTTGCCGCGAGTATCGTCGACAGGGTGCAGCAATGGAACGGTAACGGCGCTGGGGTTGGGTCGATCGGCCTGGTGCTCGGCGCAACCGTCGACCTCGCGAGCTACGGCATCGAACGGCTCGGCAACACGCCGATTCTTGCTCCGGGGTTCGGGCATCAGGGTGCGCGCATCGCTGATCTGCGCGCGATCTACGGCTCGGCCGCGCCGCACGTTCTCGTGAGCGCGTCGCGAAGCATTCTCGCGGCCGGTCCGAGCGGGCTGGCGGCCGCGATTGCTAGCCAAGCGGCCGAAGTAGCGGAGGCGTTGGCAGCATGAGCCCCCGTCCCGATCCGCCAGAGGTCGACCGCATTGCGGCAGGCAAGGCGGCGGTCGCGGCGCGTCAGGCCAGAGCTGCTGTCAAACACGCGGTTGCAAACCGGTCGAGAACCGCGCTCGATGTCGCGCGAACGGCGTGGGCGGATCCAGAATCTGCTGAAGCACGCTTGCGGGTTCGCGAGCTGCTGATCAGCATCACCGGCCTCGGCCCAACTCGGGTCGCGCGGCTCATGACCGCGCTCGAAATTTCGGAGAAAAAGCGCGTCGGCGGCCTCGGCAATCGCCAGCGAATCACTCTAGAGAACTACCTCCAGAGCAGAGAACATGAACAGCCAGCGCGGCTCGTCGTACTTGCCGGGCCGACCGCAGTTGGCAAAGGCGCCGTCTCTGGGTACATCCGCGAAAACTATCCAGAGATACATTTCAGCGTCTCCGCGACGACACGACCAGCCCGCCCCGGTGAAGAAGACGGGGTGCACTACTTCTTCGTCAGCGATGCCGAGTTCGATCGACTGATCGCGCAGCACGAGCTGCTGGAGTGGGCCGTTGTGCACAACTCGTATCGCTACGGCACTCCTCGAGCCCCGATTGACGAGGCGCTTGACTCGGGCAGGAGCGTTCTGCTCGAGATCGATTTGGCCGGTGCTCGCTCGGTGCGCCAGGCGATGTCAGAAGCGCGGCTCGTGTTTCTGCTTCCGCCTAGCTGGGACGAGCTAGTTCGTCGCCTCATCGGTCGAGGAACAGAGGCACCGGCAGACCAACAACGGCGTCTCGAGACCGCTCGC